>CBCXVS010000144.1:0-2690 GCA_965178525.1 uncultured bacterium
CTTTGGCCACTGTCCCCTCCGTCTTCTTTATATCAGAGTTGACGTGCAGGCGTGCCTCATTTCATGAGACGGAGTGGAGAACTTCTGCATGAAACTTTATATGATATTTCCAGAATACTCTGTCGCGAAAACGAAAAATACTTCTTCCTAAAAAGATATAATACTGCTGTATTTTATTCTTGAGACATCTTATGTACTCGCTGTTATTGAGATAATCCGGACCATAATTGAGCAGTATCTGCATTTCGCCTGGTATATGGGTTTGGAGCTTCTTTGAGATGGGCGTGATGGCATCATGGTGTAGCCGTGTATACGTCAGAACCTGGTGCACAAAACCAAAATCTACATCGCGTAAGAGGTCGATACAAGCTTCCGTATCAGCATGCAGGTTGGATTCGTTGTAGAAGGCGTCACGACTACGTATGAGGTTGGAACGGAATAACGTCGATGTTGGGCTGCCGAAGAGCCATAATCCTTCCAAACGGCCAATGTGAAAAAGTGCTGACCGGCCGAGTTCCTGCCCCGATATCACGGTTTGTGTATACGGTATGCCAGCCAAGCCCACCCGATTACCCTGGAGCCTGTAAGCGCCTACAATACCAACGGATGGATGCGTTTCGGCGACGTGAACCATAGACCTGATACATTCAGGAAAGAGCCAATCGTCGGCGTGCACCACTTTACAGTATCGACTTGCTGCGGACATGTGGCGTAGCGCTTGATTCCAATTGGCAAGTACATGCAAAAATTCATCGTTGTTGTAGATATGAATTCTAGCATCATGGTGTGCGTAACGGTGTGCAATGTCAAGAGTACGGTCTGTGCTGCAGTTATTGACAATAATATACTCCCAATTAGTGTATGTCTGAGCCAGGACACTCTCAAGACACTCAGCGAGATACGGGGCGCCGTTATAGACCGGTGTGACGACACTGACAAGTGGCTCTGATTGTTCGTCCATCTGCTCCATTACCCATCCAAATCGCGTGCCATATGATCACGCGCCGTCCGTGGGAGGAATACGTTACACGGGTGCGCACCGTAAAGCTCAGTGAGACCCAGCAGCGCCAGGTTGGACCATCCCGTCCATGCCGGTGATTCCAACTGTGGGTCTCGTACGGTGTCTCGCAATTTCTGCTTCTTCCCGCGTGCTGGCCTCAAAATGCATCACGCGTTCCAGAGCGATAGAGAGAAAGACGATAATCCAGAAGAATTTTTCAAATTGGGCGCTGAGAAAGCAAGACGACAGGAGATACCCGATCAGGCCCGCCTGCATAGCGACGGTCCACTCATATACATGCGGCCGGTCCTGTTGCAGCGCCAGGCGGCCACTGTCATGCAGGGACAGAAAGACGAAAACAAGCAGGATCACGAAAGCGACGAGCGCCGGGAGTCCGGATTCCGCACCAATATGAATGAAGGTATTGTGTGCAATATGTTCCTTGACTACGTCGTAATAGACACTGCTCAATTCCAGGAACTTCCCCAGGCCGACGCCAAAGATGGGCTTGTCGCGGATCATCGCGACACCCGAGTACAAGAGATCGATATGGGCCCGGTTCGAGGCCTCGACGCCGCTATCCTGTACCCCAGGCAGAAAGCCGGAAGCCAGAAGCCGTTGTCCCAGAATCGTGGGAAACACCAAGACGGCCGCAAGCAGACTGGCCGCCACAAGAGTCGTCATCATGAATGGACGTCGGGCCATTCTGAATGACAGGACGGCCATACTGAGGAGGCAGCCGAGAAAGCCGCCGCGAGAGCCCGTCCAGACCATGCACACGAGCAAGCCGGCCAAGCCCGTCCACCAGAAAGCTCGACCCCCCCAGCTAGCTTGCTGCCGTGTAAAGACGAAAGTCAATGGAATCAACAAAACCAGGGCCAGGGCGAAATAGTTCGGCTCGTAAAGTCCCACCCCGAGCCTACCGCCAAAGCGGAGCAATTAACGATAGGCATAGGGGAGACATACGATCATGATCCCTGTACAGGCCCAGAGCACCTTGCGGAAATCCGCTTCGTCTTGGATTGCCACGAGCATGATGGGGAGAAAGAGGGCAAGACTGAGATACCGTGTCAGTGTTCGTGTTTCAGCGCCTTGAATCAGCGCCGCGAGGGCGACAAGGCTTAGAAACACCATGAAAGCCCGACTTGCCCGTGAATCCCATACACCTACCCGGACCTGACCGGTCGTCACGAGCCAGTAGACGATAGCAAGACCCAGAACCCCGAAGAGTTTGATGGCCGTGAAGTCAGGAAAGATACCGAGAAAACTCTCGCCAAATTTCAGATATGGATTTTTCTCGAACGGCATGACCAAAATCATACAAAATAGTAGCCACATCATAGCGGACTATCTCTTCTGTGTTGTAAGTAGATGGAGATACAGGCGTTCCGTCTCGAACACCTGGCGTCAGAGGTCAAACGGCTGCTGTACCCATGCCTGAGCGCTCGACCAAAACGCCCGCGACCAGGCGTCACGCTGAGGATCAGCACAGAAAAAAATGAGCGTACCCGTTGGCGTCAGCATGCGGGACGCTCCAGGAGTAGAAAGACGCCGCCGCCTGGCACCCGCCCCAGCAAGGTCAGATCAAGCGCCATAATAGCCGTCAGTCCCGAATGGCATGAAGTGAAGCTCTAACTGCATGTCGTGTCAACGGTTGACCCAACACATGAGGGGGTTTTGTCATGAGGGG
>CBCXVS010000144.1:2698-18447 GCA_965178525.1 uncultured bacterium
GGAATGGCCTTAAGTGAAGCTCTAACTGCTGGTCGTGTCAACGGTTGACCCAACACATGAGGGGGTTTTGTCATGAGGGGAGCGGTCTGGGGTCGTCGCTTTTGGACGCGGGGTTCGACCCGGTTCGGACGAGAGAGGTGGACGAATAATTCCTCTCAGGGCCCCCCACTGTCGGGTTCACTGCACCCCCGCAGAGCATCGATAACGCTGATCCGTTCAACATCCGCCGGTTGATGCTTGGCCGATTGGACAATGACCCGTCGGACCAGGTTGTAGAGCAGAAGGAAAACGGTCCGTTCTTGCCGTACTCCCACCACGGTTTTGCCGGGCCGTGCATCCATCTGCATCGCAGTTTTGAGTGGTCTCAGACGCGTTGCTGCTTCCCAGCGTTTGAAGGAGGGTTCGGCCAGATCATCTTTTGAAGAGCATGGCGCATCCACTCAGGTCGTGACCAACGTGAGCACTCGCGAGCGCAAGCCGGGCTGGATCACCTGATGCCGCAACTCTGGCAGGAAAAGCGATGCAGGGAACGCTGCCAAGGTTGGGGGATCGAGCCCAGCCGGCCAGGTCTTGGGCTGGAACCCTTCCACCCGTTGGTCCTGCTGGCCATGGGCCATGATCCACCGCGAGCGGGGTAGACCTTGGCTCTGAGGGGTCGGTCGGGTAGCGGGGATCACCAAGGGCCGAGACGGGGTGAAAGCGACCATCTGTCGGGCACCGACTCGCATGAGGGCGGGCAAACCGGCCAGTCTGAGCAAGGCCATCTGGGCATCGGACGATAGGCCCCGCTCCGTCACCAGCACCTCACCTGGTTCCATGGCCGGATGCATCGGTTGGACTGGGGACAACTCGTGGGGGTTCAAAGCAGACGCCGCTAGGGGGGGGAGCAGGCCCCTGCCCGCATGGAAAAGCGCCAGCAGCCGGGCCACGGGAAAGCCACCGCCGGGCGGTTGTTCGCCGGGCGGGCCGACCTCGTCTTGCCACACCGGGGTATCGGGCCTGGCGCCCCCGGAGGCCTCGACGAAGAAAACGCGATGGCCATGCCAGCGCCCGTCCTCCAAGGCCGTCGGCCGGGCCGACTGGCCGACGCGTTCGCAGAGGTGGTCCAGCACGCCTCCAGGCAGCTGGGTAGGAGCCGGGCAGGAGGCCGAGGCACTGGAGTAGCCACCCGTTCAGTGCGGGAGATGACGGCAGGCGGCATGGCCAGGGAGAAGTTGCCCCAGAGAGGCCTGGACGGTGACGACCGGATGGAGGAGGCGGTCGCGCCACTCGGTATAGCCGACCGCCTCACACGCCGCCGGAATGGCCTCGGATGGGAGGTGGGCGGCGCAGTCGGCCTGGAGGCGTTGCAGCCGGGGGGTGATACGGGATATCCGGAGCGCTTCTCCTGTCAGTGGGGGGAATGAAGGCCCTCATCATGAGAGGAGAGTCGGTCTCAGGCAATCGGCGTAACTGCTTCATCAAGAAAGGAGTTGGCTTAACTGAATGCCATTCCCGTCAGTCCCCACAACACCAGCTGCACGGCGGGGTGGCGCTTGAGCCGTGCACGGCTCTCTGGCATGGCTTCCTGCGCCGCCGCGCTAGAACGTGGGCGGATCCTATCCAAAGCGGCGGTGACGAGAGGCTCAAAGACATGGGAAAAAAAGCGCTTATGGCGGATCGTGAGCCCCGCTGCAGCCACGCATGCGCAGAGTTCGCGATTGCTCAGCCGATTCAGGTGGCCATCTTGCAGGTCTTTCCAATCTAATACACCCTGCCCGTATCGGCCCCGCAGGCGCAGCAGCATGGGCCGTAGACGCAATCCCCGGCAATTGGTGAAGATCACCGCGCGTCTGGTACCGGGGCGGAGAACACGGTAGATTTCTGCCAGCACGCCCGGTATATCCGTTGCGTCGAGATGTTCGAGCACATTAGCGAGCAGAATCTTGTCGAAGGTCTGCTCGGCGAAGGGAAGCGACAGCAGGTTCCCCTGGACCTTCGCCAGAGCCGGGTTGGTGTTTTGTTTCAGCGCCGTAGGCGCGATGTCACACAGCACGGATAGGGTCAAGTCATGACCGATACGGTTGGCAAAATTGCCCACGCCGCCGCCAAGGTCGAGAAACACATCGTCTGGGGCCGGGTGGAGCAGCGTGATGAACTGTTGCTCTCTAATCTGGGCGTCCAGGTAGATCTCGTCTACGGGCCATTGGCCCCAATAGGCCCGTGTGTATTGAGCTTCATTTACCTGCAAGTAATCGGTCATGGCTTTTTTCCCACGGCGAGGATACCGGCGCCGTGCCGGATGGGGAGGCTCATATCCAGAACCGAGAGACCCATATAAAGTGGCAACAGCATCATGTACACCAGCGGATGGGGTTGACTATCTCCGGTTACAAAGAAGAGATCGAACATCAGCGTGCCACACCGTCCGAATGTCCCCCGAATGGTTTCGGATTGCAGGCCGGTATGCCGGAACAGGTGTTGTACATCGGCGACGGAGTAGCCATCGCGCACATGGCCGTACTGCGACGGATGAAAACCGATGCGCTGCTCGTGCCAGGCGACTAACCCCAGGTGCTTGGGTTGGGGGATGGCGGGTGAGGTGAGGAGCACAATGCCGCCGGCTTTGAGGGCGCGGGCGAGATTCCGCATCACAATATGGTCGTTCTCAATGTGCTCGAGCACGTCGCTACAGACGATGACATCGTAGCGGGGCTCTGCGTGCAAGTCCAGGAGGTCCACCTGGTTCACCTCGAGATTGCGGAGCTGTAAGCGGTCTTTGATCTGTTGCCCGCGCATGATCGTCTCGGGCTCGTCATCGGCGATGACCACCTGCCAATCGGGAAAACGGCGCGCACAGTAGTAGGCAAATGCGCCTTCGCCTCCACCGGCGTCGAGCAGAGAGAGCGGCGTCGGCTTCCAGTAGCCCAGACGTCGGGGTTCTTTGATCACATGCCAGATGCGGAGGCGGCCCGGCATGTGCAGCTCGCCAAGCAAGGTATAGCCCAGGCGCCGTTTCCAGTTCCTTTCAGCGTAGATTTTTTCACGTCCGAACATCATAGGGATGGCGGATGGCGGATGGCGGATGGCGGATGGTAGGCATCGTCCGCATTGGTCGCGACCTCACAGGTCGTCCGAGAACCATATGGCGCCGTGAAGGCTTTGTTCCAAGGGAACACAACCGTATAATCCAGCCATGTGCGCAAGAACCAATTGAAGATCATGAGCGCGCCATAGCCGAGATAGAAGACATTGACGTGATCCAGGAGAGCCGCCACGATAAGCAAGATGACAAATGGGACGTTCTGGATCAGTTGCGTATACACGCTAACGAGGATTTTTAAAGGCAAGGCTAAAGGGGGTAGAGAAGCCGCGAGACGGAGCCGTACCGTGCGTATCGGGTCCGGATCAACGCCGCCACGCCGGATGGCGATCAGTTGTTTGTCAAGCGAGTGCGCCACCCCGAGTTGGTAGAAGTACGCGACCGCCGCACCGAAGAGGAGCTCCCCGACGACACCAGTCTGGCGATAGAGCGACACGCCCATGCCCAGGTGGACCAGTGGATAACTCACCCGGTGGGTGAACAGATCCAGATAGACGGCTACATTAGAATCTTCCCCCCGGAACGTCCGCACTTCCCCGTCGCTATTATCGAGTACCCACGATAGGAGCATGAGTACGGCGCCGCCGATATAGGCTGCCGTACTGCCCACGAAAAACAGGCCCGCGCCTGCGAAGGCACAGAGCATCATCACGAATGTCACTTGAATGCCTGTGAACCCCAGCAGGAGAAACAGGCGTGTGAAATGGATCGATACATACGGGCGGATCAGCACCTTGCTGATCCAAATACTATTTTCCTTATAGACGCGTTGACGCAGCTCGGCGATACTCGGGATGGATTTATCTTGTATAGTCACGGCTTTTCCTCATCCGCTTACCTGACGCCCAAGCCAGCGCCCAGCGCGTCGAACAAGTGTTCCTAGATGGGCGAGACATCCTGCCGGATCGTAGCGTATAGACCGGAATAAATCCGCCACTGCCATACCATAGGTTCGTTGATGTGGGCGGATGATGGCGCGCTCCTGGTAGAGACCGGCGAGTCGCCGGTAGATACAGGGTCGGTACGGCTTACCGACTCTCACCGCATGATCGTGAAATAACTCGATACCCTTCGAGCGCCAGAGCAACTCCTGACCACTGCTCATCAGTCCGCCTGGCAGTTTCCGCCGCTCTACCGTGACCGACCAGTTCGCTGCTGCGTGCGATCTGGCACAGATGCGCAGCCACAAATCCGTATCCTCTCCGAAGGGCGTCAGACGTTCATCGAATCCTCCAATATCCTGGAGGCGCTCTCGTCGCACAATCGCGCTGGAGGTCGTGACCGTTGAGTCCTGGACGAGTTCCGGATAAACGGTACGGTGGAAAATGCGCCAGCTTCCCTCGGCGTCAAATGGCACGGCCTCGATGGGCTTGTCCCGCAGGTACGATGCTCTGACACCGGCGGCCCGGATCAACCGCGCGTCAGCAAAGAGAAAATCGATCTGCGGATGTCGACCGATGATGTCCCAAGCCCCAGCCAGGTGTTCAGGTAACCAAAGATCATCGGAATCCAGAAAGGCGATGAAGGCCCCACATGCCTCCCGGATACCGACATTGCGAGCCCGCGCGGGGCCGCCACGATGACATGATAAGAGCCGGATCGGTCCTCTCAGGCACTCGACCTGCGCCTTGGTTTCATCCGTTGAACCGTCGTCAACGACCAGAATTTCGAGTTCTCGGCACGTTTGCCGACACACCGATACGAGGGCCTCACGGAGTAGGGGCCAGCGATTGTAGGTTGGGATGATGACAGAGAAATACGGTTTCATCGGTCTGTCTCCACGCGTCGTGCGGCTGTCAGATGCGGACGGAAGAAAACCCATACCACACCGGCACAGACGACTCCGGCCAGCCCTGCGAGACCGGCCTGTATCGGGAGAGGCGGTGCGAAGAGGGCATGCCCTATGCCAACGGCGAAAATGGGTAGCGAGGCGGCAATCCCGGGCCACAAAACCGCCAAACCTTGAGTCATCCTCAGGCCGATGAAGCGGCGTAGAACACCATACTGGGCGCCCGCCATGAGCAGGCTCACGCCGACGATGGCAAACGCGGCGCCCGTCAGGCTCCAAAGCTGTGTCAAGATAGCGAGAACCAGCACACAGAGAGGTAGCTCAACCCATTTCATTTTGACCAAGATATCTGGCCGGCCCATTCCTTCAAACATCGGGCATGCCACGTCCAGCAGGATTCGCAGACCTCCGCACACGGCCAAGAGCTGCAAGACGGTGACGATGGTGAGCCATTGCGGCCCCAGAAAGACATGGACGACAGCCTGAGCAAAGATGCAGAGTATGGCGACAGTCGGCACCGTTAAGAGTAGCGTAACTTCCAATACTTGCAGATAAGCGCGCCGCAAGCGGTCAGGATGCCGCAGTTGGGCATACGCTGGGAAGGTAACCCGTAGAAGGACGTCGTTCATCGCCTGCCCCGGAAGTGTCGCGACACGCGACGCGACTTGATATAACCCGAGAGCCGAGGCGCCCAGCAGCTTCCCTACCGTGAAACTATCGAGACTGCCAACGAGCGCATTGAGGATATTCCGGCCAAAGATCCATTTGCCGAAATGGGCCATTTCACGGGCGAGCTGACGATCGAACGCGAAACGTGGCCGAAACGGGTGGATGTAATACGAGGCCAAGGTGTAGACGGCTTGCCCAGCGAGCAATGAGACCACGAGTGCCCACACACTGCGATAGCGTAAAGCCAGTGGGATCACTACGCACACACCGGTAAAAACCTGCCACATGTTCCACTGTACCATCCGTTGAAAGTCGAGTTCACGGGTGAGATAAACCATGGCAGGATTGGTAAAGCCTCGCAGCAGCACAAGCGGGGCCAGCGCTTGGATAATGGTTTGTACCTCCGGGTGTTTAAAGAACCATGCGGCCAGGGGCGCGAGGAGGAACAAGGATAGCGTGAGAACGCCCCCTCGCAACACCTGCACGGTCCATAAGGTATTGAGATAGGGTTTAATATCACCTGATGTCCGGATCAGGGCTTGTCTCAAGCCCGTTTGCGAAAAGAGTTCGAACCAGCGTATCAGCAGGGTGGCAATACCGGTCAGGCCAAAGTCGGCCGGCGTCAGCAAGCGGGCCAGAAGACCCAGTTTGACGAGCCCGGCCATACGGGCACAAGCGTTGCCGATGAAAAGCCAGGCGCTGCCACGGAACACCCGCTCCTTCAGTGCTCCCTCGCGTTGGATGAGCCACTGTAGGAAACGTGGACGCCAGGCGCAGGAGGCCAGGGTGCGGGCGAGCCCAGCCGGTAGGCCGCCGTGCAAGAGAACCTACACGTCTGCCAGGGGTTGCAGGGTCTGGGGCAGAACCTGACAGGCCGGTGCAAAGCGCACATGCTGCAGCAACTGTTGCACCTTGGCCGCCATACGCTCCAGATTCACGTAATGGCGAAAGCGATGGTACCAGGGCATAGGAGGGCGCGGTTGGTGTGGGTCGAGTTCCCACGGATGAAAATAAAACATGATGGGCTTTCCCTCGTGGGTATCGACATACCGGATGCCTCGCTGCATCCACGCCGTGGGTAACAACCGGAAGTAGCCGCCACCGCCAATGGGCAAGTTGAGCCCCAAAAGGCGGATCGTACCGATAGGAAACTCGACGAGCCGTTGTTGACCGCTACGCCGTAGTTCGTACGGAAAACGGGGCGCTGTGGGCTGCCCGTAGCGGTCATGGCAAATGGGGTAGATACTCGAGTCGTAGTGGAAACCGGCCTCTAGGAGGAGATCGTAAGCCCATGCCTGCGCCGGACCGATGGAGTAATTGGGGGCGCGATATCCCAGCACGGGCTGGCCACAGAGATCTTCCAGGCAGGCTTTGGCGCGGTGAATGTCGGCACGGAATTCCTGTGGGGTTTGGCGCCAGACGAGTTCGTGGCGCTCACTATGGCACGCGACCTCATGACCCGCCGCCACGATGCGCCGGACCATGGCCGGATGCGCCGCCGCCACCTGGCTGACGATGAAAAAGGTGGCAGCGACATGCGCGTGTGTAAGGAGTTCCAGGACGCGCTCGACGCTGGGTTCGACGCGACTCGGCAGGGCAGGGCGCGCAGCGGCGGAGACGGCTGCTTCGAACTCGACGCCGTTGTAATATTCTTCGACATCCACACTTAAGGCATTGACGATCATCAGGTCCCTCGTCGTAAAAACACGTTTTTCACGGTGTCAAGAAGAATCAGGAGATCGAACCGCAGTGACATATGTTTCAGGTAGTAGAGGTCATACCGCATTTTCTCCATGACCTCGTCTTGGGTAATGGCGTAACCTTGCTTAATTTGGGCCCAGCCCGTCAGCCCGGGACGCACGGCCGTGCGGTATTTATAGTAGGGAATCAATGCCATCATCGTTTGGACATTCGAGGTCATTTCGGGACGCGGGCCGATCAAATCCATATCACCCCGTAGGATATTGAGAAATTGCGGCAGTTCATCTAAATAGAGCCTTCGGAGCCATTTTCCTACGCGCGTAATACCGGCGGTCACATCGCGTTCCCATACCGAGGCGGTCGCATGGATATGGGTCGGGTCCATGGTGCGGAATTTCACCAAACGAAACGTTCGGCCGTATAATCCGGCGCGGTCCTGGACAAAAAAGATCGGTCCGCCTGAGTCCAGTTTGATCGCGAGGGCGATGAGTCCCATGAGCGGGGCGGTCAGGATCAGTCCCAGTGTTGCGAGCGTACAACTGAACGTTCGCCGTACCGACATGAGCTGCCTGGACTTGATAAAATCCCGTGAAAACAGCAGATGGCTTGGCGCCATCCGTTCAACGGCAAGTTTCTTGGTGCAGCGTTCGTACACCTCAAAGCCATCTTCCACGATGATGCCACGCATACGCGCGTTGAGCAGGGCCCAAACGGGCAGGCGCAGCCGTTGCTCGGTCAGGGCGACAACGATCAGATCCGGCGTCTGTTCTTCGATAATCTTGTCGAGCAACTCGATTGGGCCGAGAATGGGATATGGCCAAGCGAGGATGTCCTCCGCGGCGGCTGCGCCGTCGTCTACATGACCGACGATGGTATAGTGTAGATCGAGACAGGCGTCGATCTCTCCCGAAATGTCTTGCGCCAGGTCGCCCGTTCCTAGAATCATGACCCGTTTGGCAAAGGCGCGGGTCCGCATGGCGGCATAGAGGCCGCCCCGCAGGGTCAGCACGAGAGCGAGCGGCAGGATAAAAGAGGCGAGACTGACAGAGATAGGAGGCGCGGCAAGTCCCAGGGTGGCGTTGGCGCTATACACGCCAGCCAACAGGAACGACAGGACACCTAAGGCTTGGGGCAAGCGTCGGCTGTACTCGCCAAAGTTTCTGACGCAGCGTAGGTCATAGAGGTGATTGTAATAAAACGCGAGAACGCAGCATGCGGTAAATGTCAAGGCATACCCAACGAGTGTGGTCATACCTCCCAGGGCCGGCAGCAAGAGAGACGATGGGAAGAAAGCCGGGACGCATGATGCTGCGAAGAGCGTAAGGCTTTCGAAAAGGGCAAGGGCGGTAGCCATGTCTGATGTCCGACTGATGGTTCTCAATAGCACCACATGACATTGGCATCCTGACGGCGCTTGCGCGCAGGTCCGGCGTTAACCCGTGTCGGGCATGCCAAGCACATGTGGACAGGTGTGGCAGGGGAGGCGTGTGGCGTTGACTGGCGCCTCAGGTCTTATCGTATCTGGCCGGCGGGCAATGCTGGCGTACGGTAATAGTCGGCATACGCATGCTGAGTGGTGTTGGCGTCTTGATTGAAGAGGAGTCCGATCATCTTCGACGGCTCAACGACGTTAAGGGCTTGCTCGAGTTGCTGGCGGGGTGTCTGATGGGCATTGACGACGACGAGGAAACCGTCGACCCATTTCCCAATCACGCGGCAATCCGAAAACGGGAGCAGTGGCGGCGTATCCACAAGGACAAAGTCGTAGCACCGGCGCGCTTCTTGGAGCAGTTCGCCCAGTTGGGGTGATGCGAGCAGTTCGTGATAGGAAGCCAGGGGATGCCCGGCTGGGAGCACGGCGAAGTTGAACGGGACGCACCACGTGACGACGTCCTTGAGGGCATAGTCCGGATTGAGAACCGCGTCGACGAGATTGCGCGTTCGGGCATGCTCCAAGCCGAGAAACGCTTCCACCATGGGCCGGCATAAGTCGGTCTCGAGCAGGAGCACCCGAAGCCCAGGGGGTTGGCCAAGAACGCCAGCCAAGTTGATCACGGTGGTCGTCTTCCCATCACCCATGGCGGGACTGGAGACGGCGACGACGCTCAGACCCCGGTCGCGGTGCATTTGTTCGACCTGATGGCCGAGCATGTGGTATTGTTCCGTCTCGAACGCCGTCGGCGTATGCAGGCTGACCAAGTGCGATTCAACTTCGTCAATCGCATCCACGACCGTTTCGGTTAGCGCGATGGGACGGTGGGTGGGGCCTAGCACCGGCCCATCGGCTGGTATCACCTGCTGCTTCTTGAGAGAACCGTTCTGGCGGGCATTGTGTCGTTTATGGAGCTTCATAGATCTGTGTCTCATGCTTAGGGGTAATGGCCCAGGCCCGAAGGAAGGCATGGGCCTATTGAAGAGCTATGAGCTGTTAGCTAAAAAAGAAAATGCAAGATTTCTTCTTCCCGCGTTTTATCTTATAGTCTATAGCTTATAGCTTATAGCTTGCGGTACTTAGGAGCCGAAGAATTCCCGTAGCGGCAAGTTGAGCGCGGCCAAAGACGGGGGTAGGTGGAAAGACGGGAAATCGCCCTTCGTCATGGTGTACAGGGATACGGCCAGGAGTCCCAGGCCGAGAACGACCGAGACCGTCGCTAAGCCGAACCGCCACCGGTGTCGGCGTGCGTCAGCCCGCGTCACGATACGGGGGAGGCTGACCAATACCGGAATTGGCGAAAAATTGCGCAGGTCATCCACAACGTGAAAGGACGAATCCAAGGTGTCCACCAAAAACACCACGCCGATCCCTAACGCTAGGGACAGCATGAGACCGCCGAGGAACAGTTGCGGCCGCGGTGGCGCTGCGGGTGTCTTGGGTGGTGTTGCTGGCGCTAAGAGCCGAAACTGCTCGCCTTGTTGGCGTTGTTCCAGACTGGCCGCCAATTTGGCTTCTTCTTGTTGTTTCAACAACTCCCGGTAGAGGTCTTGGGTGGTCTCGTAATCGCGTAACAAGACTTGCAATTCTTGCTCGCGCCGGGGGGTATTTTCCACACGCTGTTGGTAGTCGGTAATCGACCGTCCCAGGTGGCGTTCTTCCGCTTTGAGCGCTTTGATTTCAAACGTCAGCGTGTTCAGCTCCTGCTGCAGGCGCTGAACCAGTGGGGAAGGGGGTAGAGTGGGAGCCTGCTGCTTGAGCGCGTCGGGTGTTGCCGTGGCCAGATGCTGTTCGAGGCTGGCGATTTTCGACCGCAAACTGATGACATCAGGATATTTGTCACTATAGCGGGTTTGTAGCGCTGCCAGTTCCTCGTACAATGCGGGGAGTTGCGCCACAGCTGATTCTTGCGTCACTGGCGATGTCGGCATGAGCTGTTCCGCGTCCGTGATTTGCTTGCGTAGAGCCGTGCGCTGTTCATGGGCACGGGTGAGCTTATCGCTCACCAAGAGTAGCTGTGTATTGAGTCGTTCCAAGGTCGCTAGGTTCGCTTGGAGTTGTTCGGGCAATTCCCCGATATGTTGTTCTTTGAATTGGCTGAGCTGGTCTTCCTGCTGTTCGAGTTGTTGGCGGAGCTTGTTGAGCTGGATCTGCAGGAATTCGGTCGTGCCGGCGGCTTGTTGCTCGCGGACCTTTACATTTTCCTTGATGTAGAATGACACCAGCGTATTGGCGACTTCTGCGATCTTCTCGGGTTCATCTCCCCGGTAACTCAAGGTAAAAGCGGTCGTCGTACGATTGTGACGTCGTGTGGTATCCTCTTGTGGTTCAACTGCAATCTCCGTTTGCATACGGGCGACCGCTTCCTCTAGCGGCACCTGTTGGCGTAAGCCGGAGTAGAGGTCAAAACGCTCGATCAGGCCGGCTAAGCGGTCGTAACTCAAAATCTGCTGATTTAAGAATTGTAAGCGATTGTCGATCCCACTTGTGACTGTGGGACGGACAAAGGTTTCGGGTACCTGTGGCCGTTCTATCAGGACAGTTGCTGAGGCCTCATAGATATCCGGAAGGGCAACGACCATGCTCACCGCCGCCGTCAGCCCTACCAGGATGACCACGAGAGCGAGCCACTTGCGCCGTCGCAAGACGTAGAGAGGTGGTTCAAACCGGGGACGGCGCGAGGACGCTGCCCGTCGTACGCAGACGTCAGGGACTTGAGGTTGCATGCCTTCTCCTGTCTGGTTCCACGAGGGACGTGGGTACAATGAGATGTCTATCTTTCCTCTGACAGATATAAGTGCCTGGACATAATTGCCTTTATATTTTTCTCCAGGGGACAGATATAAATTTAATTTTGCCTCAGTACTTATCAAACCCCCGATGCCCAGCTACGGAAGCGCCTGACCAAAATGAGCGGCATCGGGTGTCCAGCAAAAAGATAGACTCATCATTAGAGTTGTTCCTCAATAGCATAAGATCAGGTTCCCTAGCCCAGCCCAGATGCCCACCGAATCATCCTCAAAGTGATCTTTGCGGTTGCGGAAACGCTGCACCAAAATGTTGAAACGCTTCATACCGCCGATGGCATGTTCGATCAAGATGCGAACTTGACTCACGGCATAATTCGCCGCCTGCTGCTCCGCCGTCAATTCTGGAGTCGGATTCGTCTTGCTCTTCCGGGGTTTCTTGTGTGGAATCTCAAGCATTTCGCCTTTGTAGTCCGACTGAATCCCCTGATAACCCAGGTGCACCCAAACTTCTACGTCACTAAACCGGTCTAAGTCCGGTGGGAACTCTTGTTTTAACATGCTGTAATCATGGTTGTGACCACTAAACGTACGGCCCAGAAAGACGATCCATTTATCCGGCATCGACATCACTGTATTTTTCAGCGTATGGCTTTTTTTTACCACTATAGTGTTCACGTTGGGTCGTCTCATCTTGTGACCGGCGATAGCTTCTTTCAGTCGCATCAATAATCAGTTGATCCACACCTGACAACGCCTCCCTCAACGACTCTGGGGTCTTCAACTCTCGATAAGGCATGAGGTCTAACTGCACTAACGTGTCATACAGGATGGGAGAGAGCTTATGGAGATTTTCATTCGCTTTCGAACGTACCATACCAAATTGTGCACCAAGAACATCAAACGTCGGATACGTCTTGTAATAATATAGAACGAACAGGAGTTTGTCTGACAGAGTGGGTAATTTGCCTTTGATACCTGCACCCGGCTTTCGGCTGCGTTTGCCAGCTTGGACACCCTCCTCATAGCGTTTTTGCTGAGCCTGTTGATAGACGTGGCTGAAGGCGGGCAGCAAGAAGTCAAATTGCGTCTGAGACACACCGGTTAAGGCTTTCATCTGACGATCATCTCGGATAACCAATGACCTGGCTGGGCTCCCTCCATCGTTTGGGGGAGGATAGCCTACCTCATTAACTATTGGGGAACAACCCTATTGTGTTCGTGTACTTAATTAAAAGGTTGCTCTCGGTACCATGACAATGTCATCAGGCTGGACGGCAAAATTCCCCAGCATGTCCTGGGAAGCCGTGACCTGGTCATAGTTGAATGGCAAGCGCTGGATCGAATCGCCGTCCTTGCGGAGAATGACAATCCGTTTCCGCGCGGCAAATGGCGTCAGACCGCCAGCCATGGCGATGGCATCCAGCACGGTCAGGCGGGATTTGAACTCGTAGCGGGCCGGGCTGCTGACTTGACCCAGGACGGAGATCTTCAGGCTGCGTACTTCCGTCACAATCACCGAGACCTCAACATTATTCACGTATGCTGCGAGCCGCTCTGTCAGGGTGTCGCGGAGCTGAGCCGGCGTGTATCCTACCGCTTGTACGTCATTGAGTAGGGGTAGCGAGATCATGCCGTCCGGACGTACCGCGACCTTCCCACTGAGTTCCGGATTCTTTCATACCGCAATGCTCAGATGGTCCTCCGGCCCAATGCAGTATTCGTATTCTGGCAGAGTGAGAGCTGTCTCAGGTACTGTGGGTTCCACAGACATGCTACAACCGGTGATACTTAAAAGGAGGAGCACAAAAGCTATGGTGAGTCGATGTCGCATGGTCATACCTTCTCAGAGCCGCTGGGGGCGCCCATATTGTCCGCAGGCGGACCCTAGGTTGTGTGGATTCGACGTCCGTATACATCCGTGTAGATCAGGGTAAGCGGCAGAGAACCTCCGGACGCTGCCGCTGTATCATGGCACGAAGCGTACAGGGCGCCAGCATGAAGGCGACCCGTGCCACGATGCAGAGTGTGAATGCGCCAGCCACGGCCGCGCCGCGGGCTGTGCACGTACCGGTCGAGCACTGCTGATGCTCGATGATGGTCTCCGCACGGCCTTAGGGTGGAGGCCATGGATCGGCTAGGATAGGCTCAGCCAGGCACAATGGAGCGAAGTTAGCCATGGCGGCAGAGGAAGGAGGTCCGTTGCTGAGCCGGAAGTGGAGCCGCCATGAACGTGGTGCATGATGCCGCTGTGTCACGCTCGCGTGGAGCTCCGCCCTCTCAGTCCCAAAACCAGAGGTCGTGCCCATGCTACGTCGAGTTTGCGGGGCCACATAGCTCCGCCTTCTCAGTTACATGGCTGCCTGCAAGTCGTGCGTTCCTACAGGGGAGAGGGCGTCCACTGGCATGATAAAGACAAATGCCCACCCCCTAGCCGCCAGTGCATAGAAGGTGGGCATCCGATGTGATACAATAAAAGGCTATGGGGACGCCCTCCCCATACTACTGGGGCTTGCGTGATGTTGGTTGGCAGCCTGGCACGCAAGCCCTGTGCGGGACTCATATGCTCTTCAATGGACACGAGAAAGCTGGTGTGAGACAGGGCGATCATGTACGATGAGCGCCTCTATACTCCCGATGTCATTCGCTCTCTCTCGTTGCAGTTCCATATCATGCCTATTATATGCTGACATGACGGTAGCCTGCTCGTCATATTGTTACCAATCATAATATGCTAATCTGCAATCTCTATTAATATTCATTATCATATTAAGCTTTTTGAAATAAGTTTTCAATATAAAAATTAAAATAGTAATGTCATTTTAAAACTTCATTTATTTGTTAATAAAAACAATTTTCTAAAAAGAAGGACAGAAGAATACATACAATTGAAAACAAAATCAAGGAAAAAGATGTAAGAGGTAACGATATTTGATATGATCGTATGAATTTTATGGCCTTTTCTCTATATCGTGTATGCTTTTTCTTTTATGATGATTCACAACATCCAGCGTGATGTCGCTGGATACATCTCTCGTGCCTCACATCGCTGTTTGCCTTGCCGGGGGTGGCTAGTATAGGATGGAAGGTGTCAGCCCATGACACGAATGAGGAGCCGTATGCATCGCGTCTACCGACCCCAACAGGTGTGGATCGACCGCCAAGTCGTGGACAGTCCGATTACTGCAAATGTCCTGCGGGCGCTGCCGGATGTGCCAACCTCGATCGTTACAGGGGGGCCGTCCGTGAACGTGCCATCGACCCAGGCGGCGCGGATGACGGTTGCCAAAAAGCACCTCTACCTCACGGCGCAGCAAGGCCGTTTCGTTCGTCCGTGTCCGGGTGCTTCGAGCCGCAACAATACGCAGCAGTTATGTTGCGGATATATGATTGTTGATGTCGTCTCGAATTGTAATTACGATTGCACGTATTGTTACTTGCAATACTACATCAACACGCCCTACCTGACGGTCTATGCCAACATCGCGCCACTGTTTGATGAGTTGACGTCCCTTGTGCAGACGCAGCCGCAACCCTGTATCCGTATTGGATCGGGAGAATTTAGCGATAGCTTATCGCTCGATCCGCTCACGGGTTTTTCGGGGCTGTTGATTCCGTTTTTGCGGCAATTTCCGACTGTATTGTTTGAGTTTAAAACCAAGAGCGATTTGGTTGATAGCCTCCTCGATCTCGATCCACAGGGCCGTGTCATGGTCTCGTGGTCGATCAATCCGGAGGCGGTCGTACGGCGGGAAGAGCATAAAACCGCATCGCTTGCCGCCCGGTTACGGGCGGCGCAACGCTGTCGGGATGCCGGCTATAAAATTGGTCTGCATTTTGACCCGGTCCTCTACTATCCGGGCTGGGAAGCCGATTACGAGCCCTTTGTGGATCAGGTCTTCCAAGCCCTGGCGCCGGAGGATATCACGACGCTGAGCATGGGGAGTTTACGCTTCGCGCCGGCCCTCAAACCGGTCGTGCGTACCCGCTTTCCGAACAGCCACTTGATGGACGCCGAACTCTTTCCGGGGCCTGACGGTAAAATGCGGTATTTCAAACCCATCCGGGTGGAGATGTACGCTAAGATGCGGTCCTGGCTGCGGCGCTACATTGATGACACCCAACTCTATCTGTGCATGGAAAGCCGCGACATTTGGCAACATGTGTTTGGGCAGGCGCCAACATGCAGTGCTGAGGTGGAACGCCGCATTCAAGCCGGAGACCGCATCGCGCCCGGCGTTTCAGACCACTTGATCCCCCTAGAGCTGTAAGCTCTGAGGGGGAGCATTCGGTGATTCTTACACCCCATAGGGATGCCTTCTATAATAG
>CBCXVS010000145.1:0-18437 GCA_965178525.1 uncultured bacterium
GAGGTTGGATTGTTCCCATGTAAATGGACTTTTGAATTGGGCTAACCTGTTGATCTACTTAACCCTCCGCCTATTCTACCAGGGGAACTTCGGTCTAGGCTTGCTTTGTGGTTACAATGCTTTCATTACGCCTGCATACGCGCTTGCTGACCCGTTGCACTCGTGCCGCCTGCAATACCTAACAGGCTGGAAGCACCTTATAGACACGAATCGTCGGTCCCGTGATCTGCCACGGCATCGGCGCCCCTGTGTACACGACGCGAAAACGGGGATCCGTTTTGAGTTGCTCGTAAAACCGTGCACTGTTGGGAAAGCGTTGCCGATCCTCTGCGCGGATATAACGCTCAGAGAGCGTCGAACTCGTAATAATATAATCAAAGCACGATTGCACATAATGGGTGAGATCTTCGACTTTAAGGCCCCATACGGTCGAATAGAGGTCATACGTCGGTCCCTCGACTTGCGCCATGGCCTCCGTATACAGCCCCAGCGCCTTGGAAGAGACGCCCCGGCTCAATTGTTCACCCTCTTGGGCCGCTTGCGCCACCTGCCGCGCGATCACCGTGTCGTTCGGTTGCAGAGGAGGGCTCATCACAAAGCGGTACCGCATCCCGTCCATGAGGATTTTCGCTCCCGAGGGAATGTTGGCTTCGATCCAGTCCTTCACAAGCACCCGTGTGTCCGGCTTCGTCCACATATAATCTTGATAGACCAGGGCCGCCAAAGAGAGGGCGACAACACAGGCGAAGCCGAGGCTGGCGAGCCACCACCGGTGGCCGAACACGGCCAGCACCGCGCGACTGCTCAGGAGCCATAGCGCGGGCATCAGAGGCAGCAGATAATACTCCGGAATGCCACGGTCAGTCACCGATACGAGGCCAAGAAAAACGAGAATGAGCCCGCTACAAATCGTGTCCCAACGATGTCGGCGCCAGAGTCCCAAGGCGGCGCCCAGGAGGGCGCTGAACGTCAGGGCCAGGTTATGTTTCTGGAGGAGGTACGCAAGGCCCCCAGTCCATGATTGCCCACGGTATATCGTGACGGCATCAATCGCCTCGTTTATGTCGTCTTGGGGAGCCATCCTCGACGACTTTTCGATCCCGAGAACCTGGGAAAACATTTTAGGAATGACGCCAAAACTCGTCGTCCACTCCGGTGCGATCACCGTCAAGGTCAGCAGCAGCGCCACGGTCACCAGCCCTGCCTCTTTGAGCAGCCGTCTCGGAGCTTGCCAGCGTCCTTCGCGTGAGGCAAGCGCGGCGAGGAGGAGGGGGAGCACCATGACGCCAGGAAGTTTAAAGGCCATGGCGATACCGCCCAGCGCCCCGGCCCCGAGCAACCATCGGCGGTCTTGCCGGTGCTCATACTCGAGATAGGCCAGCAGACTGGCCCAGAGCGCCAAGACCATGCCGATGTCGACCATGATGTAGTGCGAATTCATGCCGTGCGCATAGGCGGTGGCGCCAATGAACGCCGCGCCGATACCGACGCGCCAATCGTACATCCGGGCGCCGGTCCAAAAGATGACGGCGCAGGTCAGCGTGCCCTGCAGAGCCACCGTGAGGCGAGCCAGAAAAAAAACCTCCGTTTGATCCTGGATGACACGCAGGGCGAATTCATGCGTCGTGCTCACCACGCCGCTGAGCCACCATACGCCATAGAGCACGGCGTACTCCACGAAGCGCAGATAATACAGGCCGCCTTTGCCGAATTTCCAATAATGCTCGCCGGCACCGAGCTTAAAGGCACGATGGACTTCTTTGCTCTCGTCGGTTGTGAAGTCGTATCCCCAGCCGAAGTCGATGCCCCAGATGCGCAGCCCCAGGGCCAAGACAAGTACGGCCAGTAAGCCATACGGCAGCCAGGCCGGCCGCGCCTCGGAGCAGAGACTCTGGGCGCGTTACGTCATCATCGACTGCACCTCTCAATGAGGGCTTTGGTCTGTTGGATATGGTCTGGCGTCGAGGCGCCAAAGACGATTGACTCGATCTCCCGCAGGCTGCAGACATACTCGATGGCATCGTGTGGGGCGATGCCGCCGGAAGCAAAGACGGACATCGCAATCGGTCTGAACCGTCTTTCGCGCAGGGCACGTTCGTAGGCTTCAATGCCGCCGCACATGCGGAAGCCGATCTTGTTGATGGAGCTGCACACGATGGGGTTCTCGATACCGCACGTCTCCAGCACATCGAGCAGCATGGGCAAATTCATGGTTTGGAAACCCGGTTCAGCCCCATACTTGTTTTTGACGTGCTGCGCAAAGGCGATAAAAGGCTCCTGCAGTCCGAGCCCGAGCATGAGGTCAACGGTGATGTTCTGGATAAAAATGATCCCAGTGGTGAGCCCTTTGAACATCTTCATTTCGGTATCGACCAAGAGCAGGATGAGCTCGGTAAAATTGCGCATGGCCATCGCCTTACTGCCTCGCAAGGCCATGCCAATGAGATCGCCCAGGGCATATTGCCGCAAGGCGCCCACCACGCCGAGTTCCGTCATCGCATTGGCGTACTTGTGCGCATAGGGCATGCAGGGATAGAACGTGAAATCCGCATAGCGGGTCGGATGGCTCCGCATGTAGTCACAGATGTCGGCGATCCGGTCGTGTGTGGTGCACATGAACGTTTTGATGTCCGCATCTAGCGCAACATCCAGCACGTCGATGATGGCCTGTGTCGTATTAAACTTCAACGACTGGGCACGGGCCTTTTCCTCGGACATATGGTTGACACCGAAGAACTGATTGTCGCCAAAGAGTATTCTGTCCATGGTGGTACCTTGCAAGCCAAGCGCCCTGATGTTCTAGACAAGCTCTTTTGCATCGTTCTTGAGCATGTCGATGACGAGGTCCGTTGCCAAGGCGCTGGACAACGAATTGATATTCTCCATTTTGCCGGTTTTGACACAATCGATAAAATAGTCAATTTGCGCTGAATACTCTTCGCCACGCAGATAGGACCACACCGGTTTGGTTAATTCGGTTGTGTACTTGACATTCCAGCCGGGTGAAAGGTCTTCAAAGCCGTCCTTATGGCGCAGATAGATTCTGCATTCCTGCCGATCCACAACGATCTTTCCGGTACTACCTAACACCGTCACCTGGTTCGACATTTTTCGGTACGTCTCGTCACTCCAGTTGACCGCCAGCTGTCCGGTCAGCCCATGCCGAAAGACGAGCGTGGCGTAGACGGCGTCTTCGACTTCTTTCGAGTAAATTCTTTTGAGCACGGTGCCTGCTACCGCCTCCGGCATGCCAAATAGATAGTTGACCAGGTTGATGGCATGCGAGGCATAGTCGTTCAGGCACCCCCCGCCTTCCGATCGCTTCGCACGCCAGGTGGAGCTGGTGTTCAGCACGAGCGGTCCGTACGTCTCGGCGGTGAAGTGATACACCTCGCCAATAGCCCCTTCGTCAAGCAAGCGCCTGGCCTCATTGAAGGCGGCAATAAAGCGCAGATGATACCCCACCTGATTGGCGAGACGGCGCCGGTCGGCCATGTCGACCAGTTGTCTTCCATCCTCGAGGCGCAAGCAGAACGGCTTTTCCACAAAGACGTGGATATCCCGTTCCATCGCCTGGCGCAGGACGTCGGCGTGCGAGGCGGTAGGCGTGGCGATGAAGACACAATCCGGTTGGGTCTGACCCAACATCTTCCGGTAGTTATCAAAACAAGGCGTGCTCGAGTACTTCCGCAAAACGCTCAGAACAAAACTCGACGTGTCGCATATGCCGACGAGGTCGACGTCGGGATGGGTATTGGCGATCGACATATGGGATATGCCCATCCTGCCAAGGCCAATAACGGCTGCTTTAACCATTATGATTGCGCTCCCACTTTTGCGTTTGTACTGAGGGCTGCATGAAAAAGGGCGATCGTCTTGTCCGCTTGCGAGACCCAGGAAATGCTTTGCAAATACGTCTTGCAGTGCGCCACGGCTGCCGGATCGAGCCCCAGATTGTCCATCTGCCGCACGATAGCTGCCGCGATGTGTGCCGGGGAATGGACCGGCACCATCTCGATGCCCCCAGTTTGCTGGGCCATGTACTCGGTATCGCCAACGGGGGTTGCCACCACCGGCACACCGTGAGCCAGGGCTTCAAGATATGCCACCGGAAAGACTTCGTGGTAGGAGGTTCGGATGACGAGATCGACGCTGCTGAGCAAGGCCGTTTTATCGTCACCACTGACAATACCGAGCAGGGTAACCTGATCGTGTAAACGCTCCTTTGCCACATAGTGCCGAATGGAAGCTTCCAGGTTGCCATTGCCCGCAATTAGGAGCTGCACGGGTTGGTCGGTGAGCCGCATCATGGCCTCTAAGAGGTCCATGATGCCGTTTTCCTTGATGAGCCGTCCCAAGAACAGGACTCTAAACCGACCGTCAGGATTGGCAAATCTGGCTCGCACCGCCTCCGGGAGCATCGGCGTGTCCCGCGCCATCGGCGCCGCGCCGGGATTGATGACGACGACCTGTTCTGCGCTAACATGATGCCGGTCGAGAATCGAGTCACGGAGTCTGTAGCCAGCACAAATGATCTTGTCAGCCGTGGAATAGACGCGTTTCTCGATGTGGTAATAGAGAGCCGCAAGCAGTCGATTGCCTGTTTTTTCGCTGGAATTTGAGTACATATGAGCGGTGACAATATAGGGAATACCAAACCATTTCTTCAGGACATAGGCAATCAAGCCACTGAGTGGTGTTTGCGTATTAATAAGATCGATCTTTTTGCGTTGTTGTAAAGCTGGAAAGAACGAGAAGAGTAGTAATGAAACAGGTTGGAAAAAGTGTCCCCCGAATATCGGAACACTGATGACATTGACTTGCTCATCATGACTCGGGGCTGAATCGCCTGTGATGATCGTGATCCTGAAGTGCGCCTTCAGATACTTGACCAGTTCAGTGACATAAACTTCCATGCCCGACGATATGACCTTTTGCGAGGAAAAAGCGGGGTAATTCTTGCAGCCGAGAATAAGAATGTGCTTCTCCATATCGCCGTTGTGACTCCTCTCAGGTCTCTACGGAGGTGGCTCTGCTGCGCCTCGCCTGCCGAGCGCCGGCCCTCAGGCGTCAAGGCGCGGCGTGTCCGCTGCATCGAGGACCTCACGAATGGTGTAGATGGGCTTGTTCGACGACTCGTGATACGTTCGGATCTGGATCTCCGCCAAGAGCCCCATACATACAAACTGTGCCCCGACCCCCAACAGTAATACCCCCAACAGTAACAGTGGACGCTGCGATAACCCCTGATGCCAGACCAATTTCAACCATGCCATATAGAGACAGATCAGCATCCCCGGCGCCCCGGTCATCAACCCTAGCAGTCCAAAGATCTGCAACGGACGCGTCAAAAACGACAACCAAAACTTCACGGTCATCAGATCGAAGACGACCCGCAGTATCCGGGATAAGCCATACTTGGAACGTCCATGGCGCCGCGCATGATGCTGCACCGGTAACTCCGTGATCCGGGCGCCATTGCCGCCAATCAACGCCGGGATAAAGCGGTGCATCTCGCCGTAGAGGTGGAGCTCTTTGACCATGTCCGCCCGGTACGCCTTCAATGTACAACCATAGTCGTGCAGGTGGACGCCCGTGATGCGGCTGATCAGCCAGTTGGCCACACGCGACGGCAATCGGCGCAGCCAGAATCCCTCTTGCCGATGCACGCGCCATCCACTGACGACGTCGTAGCCATCCTCCAAGGTTTTGAGCAGCGCCTCGATATCGGCCGGATCATTCTGCATATCCCCGTCCAAGCTCACGATGATCGCACCGCGAGCCCGGTCGAAACCGGCGGCGAGGGCGGCCGTCTGGCCAAAGTTGCGCCGCAGACGGATCACGCGTACGAGCGGATCGCGCTCATGCAGCTGCCGCAGAATGTGGTAGGTGGCGTCCGTACTGCCGTCGTCGATGAAGATCACCTCCCATGTCCGTCCCGAATGGGTCATGGCGGTGTCAAGGGCGTGGTAGAGAGGCAGGACGTTGTTTTCTTCGTTCAAAAGCGGAATGACAACAGAGATCTCAGGGTGTGCCTGCTCGTCTTGGTCGTGGGTGGGCAACTCATTTGGCATAATGCATGATCCCGTCAACTAAATGAGAGGCCGTCGTCAGCGTCAGGAGCTGTATACCCTCAAACTCGATGGGGTGGATGCAGACGACTGGCAGCAGGAAAAATCCACCCATAGGCGATAAAGGCAGCATGACCGATCAGGGTAGGGTAAAGAGCAAGAACAATAAAAATCGAGAAGCCTATCAAAACAAAATGACATGCCTCTCACATGTCATACTGCATACAACTCTGCATGTATAAACATGTCACTCAGGTGCGATGAGGGTCACAAATCAGCATGTTGGGCCACCTAAGCATGGGCTGCGCACAGCTCCGCCTTCTCGGCTACACGCACCGCCTGCCATAGCGATCACAGCACAAAAAAAGGCGTCCCCGAACCTACTCAGAACTAGAGCAGGGCCGAGCACGCCTCGTAATGCATGCAAAACGTTGTCCACACGGTTACTTTATGATAAAGTATCCACCGTTTCTTAGGCCTTGGGAGGGGCTGGTGATCGAGGCCCTGCAAAAGCTGGATCACCGGCCCTAGGTCTCAGCTGTTTTTCCTACCCTAATGATCCTCTCTCTTACGCCTATATTCTTTAGTCTCTTATCGTTTGGAAGCATCACAGTCTATCCTAGACTACTACTCTATCCTACAATAGACTAGGAAATCTATGGAACTCTTGTTGCATAGTCCAGGCGCTTTATTGTTAGTCAACGACCACTAGGCAGCGCCTGAAACACAGAATAGCACGATCCTACAATGGAACATGCCAAAAGCTTGGTCAATTTAGCAGTACACCTGCCTCCTGTCAAGTAAAATCTAAGGTATATTAAGCGTACCATAGATTATTTTTCTTACAGCCCTGTCTCTAATTGGAGACAAAATTCTACATGTTATGCCTTCACATAGCGTTATGGAACCAGGATTTTTCAGGTAGAATGGGCAGGGTAACGCTACCGATGTGGGCGCTTTGAGGCCATGATCGTTTCCAGGTTGCCATCACGGGACCCGCGAAGCGGGTTGCGCTGACGACGCTCAAACGGCTCACCGACTTCTGACAGCGTGTACGAGAAACCTCGTTTCCCTCCCCTTGCCCATCATTTGTCCAGAGGACATGTCGACAATTTGCTGCCGAGACGTACATGGAAACAGACTGCACCCGTCACCCCGTCATCTCCCTGTTGCTTCCCACAGGTCTGTCTTGCCATTGCTCGGTTGGTGGTCTATGATGTGCCTCACAGCATGCTACAGTCCATTTGTATTGTACGCCGCTACGTGAACCGCAGATACAGAAGGAGAGCCGTCGTGCCAACACCCGCAATCTCTGCTGATTCCCATATGGATCTGACCTAATATGCCCCACGATGCGTTTACGAGCCGGGTCTCCCAGAAGTGGAAAGAGCGTGTGCCGCACATTGTGGAAACCGAGGAAGGCAAAATCTGGGCGAGCGAGGGCCAGAAGTTGTCCCGTTTCGGCTATTACGGCCCAGGTCCGACGGCGGGCAAACGCGGGGAGATTTTGATCCGGGAAGGCTTCGCAAGCGGCGAGAAAACCAGCCCGGCTGATCCGGTGCTGCGGCGGCAGGATCAGGAGCGTGACGGGGTGTCGGGCGAGGTGATTTACGGCATTTTAGGGTTATCGAAAGGGCTGACAGGGGGCAGTGGGCTCAGCGATCCCGAACTCGTCGCCGTGGTCTATCATGCCTACAATGATTTTATTGCGGATTTCAATGCACAGGATCCGACACGCTTTTGTGGCTTGGGCTGTCTTCCGAATCACAATGTCGAAGCGGCGGTGCAGGAAGCCTCCTATTGTGTAGAACGGGGGTTGAAAGGGGCGGCGTTTGTGGCGTGGACGCCTGAGTATCCCGTCTGGCATGCCTACTGGGAGCCGCTCTGGTCAGCCGCGGAAGACATGGGTCTCATCATCACCCCACATGTCTTTGAAGGCGGCGCCACGATTGTGGATAAGATGGGAGGTGACGATATCCCAGGACCGAAGGGCGCCTGGCTGGTGGTGTCGCCGATGCAATTGGACGAGGTGCTGACGTCTATGGTATTTAGTGGCATTCCTGAGCGCCATCCGCGTCTCAAGATCGTCCTGGGAGAGAGCGGCATCGGCTGGTTGCCATACGTGTTGGAGCGGATGGATTATACGTATGAGGATCGGCTCACCAATTCCATCAAGCTCTCTCTGAAGCCGAGCGAATATTTCACGCGGCAGATCTATGCCACGTTCCAGAAGGATCCCATTGGGGTGCGGATGATGGCGGAGATGGCGCCGGATAATGTCATGTGGGCGAGTGATTATCCGCACCGCGATGGCACTTGGCCCCATTCCCAGGAGGCCATTGAGGAGCAGTTTGCCGGCATCGATGCGGCGACGCAACGCAAGATGCTGTGGGAAAATGTCTCCAAACTCTATGGCATGGGGGTCTAACCGAGCCGGAGTTCGGTAAGTGCGTGTGGCGTTGTGTGCAGGGCGCCGTACTCGCCGCAACGCGGCGAGTACGGGGACATACAGGAGTGCAGTATGAGCCGAGACGAGCAAGCCTGGCAGACGTCCACGGCGCATTCGTTTAGCCAGCTATCTGCTGCGATCTGGCAGTATCTGGCGCCACTGCTCGGCGCCGCAGCCACGCGAGAGATCATGCGGCTCAGCACCGATGCCATACAGGATACGTATCCCTTTCTCCGCCGGCTGGTGTGGCAACCGCAGGGATTGGACGAGGCTAGCGTGTCACAGGCGATGGCCCATGAAGCACCTGCCCATGTGCAGGCCGGATGCGAGCATTTCTTACAGGAAGTCAATTTTCTGGTACGGACCTGTGGGGGGCGAGCGTTGGCGCAGCAGCTCCAGACCGTTAGCGAGCCCTTGCGGCGCACGTTGGACCCGGCTGCCGGTTTTGTCAGTGTCGATGGCGACCAGACCTTGGCAACGCTTCCAGCTGACTCGCACGAGGCAGCCATGCCGGTGTTGCAGAGTATGGCCCAGCAAACGCTGCACTTGTACCGGCAGTTGCAACAACAGCACGCCGCGCTTGCACAAGCGCCGGCTGATGTGGCGGCGCACCCAAGCACGATACCCCCGTTGCCTGTCGATGCTCAGGCCACCGCACCGATCCCTGCCGAGACGGCACGTGAAGAGACGTTCTACCACGATCTCTTTGATCTGTCGCCCGATGCCGTGGTCGTGACCAGTACTGATGGAGACATCCTGCAGGCGAATTTTCAGTGTGCGGAAATTTTGGAATTTGATACCCCGGCGGAATTGATCGGCCGCAAGGCCGCCGAGTTTCTGGTCCATCCGGAGCAACGCGATACGTTTCTCGAACGTATCGCGTACCAACATCGCATTGAAGGACAACGCCGAGAACTCCGCACCCGCCGCGGGCGGACGATTGTCGTCGTCGTCTCCAGCCGTTTGATCGAGTATGAAGGCCGATCCTGCTTCTTGTCGGTCATCCGTGATGTCACCGAGCGTGCGCGTCTCCGGCAGGAAATGGAAGATTTTGCCTACTCGGCCAGCCACGATTTGCAGGCGCCGTTACGCACGTTTGAAGGCTATGCGCGCTGGCTCCTGGAAGATTATGGCGAGGTGTTGGACGATATGGGGCAGCAGCTCTGCGAAGAGATTATCGACGATGCCTTACACATGAAGAAGCTGCTCGATGGCTTGCTGGAATACTCGCGCATTGGCCGCCTGCACACAGAAGCGGTGGCCGTGGCCGTGACGCAAGTGCTCGAACGCGTGCAGCACGATTTACAACTCGAAATCGCGGATACCGGGGCGAGCATCACCCTGCCGGAGACACTGCCCACGGTGTTTTATCCCGAGGTGCGCTTGGAGCAGATCTTCAGCAATTTGCTCAGTAATGCGCTGAAATTTACCGCTGAGTGTGTGCCGGAGATCACCATTGGCTACGAGGAATTGACGCGGCATTATCGCTTTGACGTACAGGATAATGGCATTGGCATCGCTCCCGAACACTACGGTCGTATTTTTGAAATTTTCAAGCGCTTGCACACTCGTGAAGACTATCCGGGCACAGGGGCGGGGTTGACGATTGTGAAGAAAATCGTAGAGTCGCACGGAGGACAGATTGGTGTGGAGTCAGTACCTGGCGAGGGCTCGACCTTCTGGTTTACCATTCCCAAAACGGAGGAGCCACAGTGAGCCAACTGACCGTGTTATTGATTGAGGACAACCCACGAGACGTCCGGCTGACGCAGCGGGCCTTTAAACAGGTGGACATGCAGCACGACCTGCGCGTGGTCCGCGATGGGGATGAGGCCCTGGCGTACCTCTGCCACGAAGGCGCCTATCGGGACCCCAGCAGTGCACCCCGGCCCGATGTGATCTTGCTCGACCTCAACTTGCCCCGCATGGGAGGCCATGAGGTCTTACGGCAGGTGAAGCAAGACTCGCGTTTTAAACGGTTGCCGATCATTGTCCTCACCACATCCGAACGTCCGGATGATATCCGCCAGGCCTATGAGCTTGGCGCCAACGCCTATCTCCTCAAGCCGGTGGCGTTCACCCGTTTTATGGACGTTCTTGGGCAACTGGGCAAATTTTGGCTAGAGATAGTAGAGTTACCGCCTGAGGCCTAACCGATTGCATGCAATGCGAGGTGGGCCGAGATGGCCTTTACCATACGGCGCCCACCAAAGCCGAGGAGGAAGGAACTGATGGCTGTGCCAGCCTATCAACTTTTGGTGATTGATGATTCGAAACGTGACATCTTGCTCCTCGAACGCATCCTGCGGCAGGCCGAGGATGCGGCGTTTACCGTCACCCATGTGGAATCGGCCTATGCCGGACTTGATGAACTCAACGCCAATGCCTACGATCTCGTGTTGTTGGATTATTATCTGCCCGATATGGATGGGATTGCGTTTCTGGAGGAAAAGCAGCAACGTGGCTTGTCAACGCCGGTCATTATGTTGACGGCGTTTGGGCAGGAGCGCTTGCCGGTTGCCGCACTACAGGCCGGAGCGCTGGACTATTTCCGCAAAGATGAAGTGAACTCGAGCCTGCTCGGCAAAGCGATTCGCCAAGCCATTGAGAAATCGCGTCTGCAAGCAGAGGCGTTAGCCGACGCGGCGCGCTTGCGCGAGTTAGAAGATACGATCGCCCGTCTGCAACAGCAACTCAAGGAGCAGCAGGGGTCTTAAAAGCTGTCAGCTCTCAGCTGTCAGCTCTCAGCTTTGAAAAACGGGGCATAACATGCCCCCAAAAAGCTGACGGCTGCCAGCGCCCTTGCTTCCCTGCAAGGACGCTTAAGAGCTGACAGCTTCTTTCAACGCGACAGGATCAGTGATCGGAAGGGAACAGGTAAAATTGTGGCACACGTACACCGTGGCGTTGCCTCCGGCCTGAGTCTTCCCGGTCAACAGGTCGCGTAGCAAGGGCAAGGCGTCGATGGCGGCGTCGAGGTGTTGGGGATCGAGCTGTACGAGCGTCTTGTTGGGCAGGTATGTCGTACGAATGGCCCGCAGCAGTGCCTGTGTGTCCGCTGCGGCCGGGTCGCCGATCAAGACGATTTCTTGGGGTTGGCGTAGATAAAAATCAAGCGTGTTGAGCATCGCGCCACAACCGAATGGCTGCTGCTCCATCTGCTGTCTGAACAGGGTTAAGACCCGCTCGGCGCGCTGGAGATAGTCCGCATGGCCCGTATAATAATACAAGCGCAACAGATTTTTCGTAGCGATCGCATTGCCCGATGGAATGGCTTGATCGTAGACGGACTTCGTCCGGTTAATCAGCGCTTCGTGGCTCTTGCCCGTGAAGAAGAATCCCCCCTGCTCCTCATCCCAAAATTCGTCCAATAGGGTCGTGGTGAGCGTATGGGCTAAATCGAAATAGGCCCGCTCGAACGTCGCTTCGAACATATCGAGAAGAGCGGCGGCGAAAAACGCGTAATCGTCGAGGTAGCCATTGAGCTTGGCCTGGCCGTCTTTGTAGCTACGGAGCAGACGGCCCTCGCGCCACATGTGCTGCTCGAGAAAGGCGATGGTGGTGCGCACGGCATCCAGGGTGTCCGCATCGCCAAGTACCGTGTAGGCCTGGATCATGCCAGAGAGCATGAGCCCGTTCCAAGCGGTGAGAATTTTGTCATCGCGGAACGGTTTGACGCGCTGCTCGCGGATGGCGAACAATGTCGCTTTGGCGGCCTCGATGCTGGCCGTCACGGCATCGGGGTCCCGGGTGAACATGGTCGCGAGTTGCGGCAGCGTCACGGTTAAATGCGGGATATTCTTGCCGTGCTCCCAGTTGCCGGTGTCCGTGATGTCATAATAGCGGCAAAACAACCGTGATTCGGCGCCGAGCAAGGCGTCCACTTCGGCTTTTGTCCAGACAAAGAACTTGCCTTCTTCACCTTCACTATCGGCATCTTGTGTGGCGCAAAATCCGCCTGCAGGATGCCACATCTCCCGCTTGAGGTAGGCGAGGGTTTCACGCGCGACGCGGGCGTAGAGCGGCTCCTGGGTGATCTGATACAGGTGCAGGTACAGCGGCAGGAGCTGGGCGTTGTCGTACAGCATTTTCTCGAAGTGTGGCACGAGCCAATGCGTGTCGGTCGAATAGCGGTGAAAGCCGCCGCCGAGTTGGTCGTAAATCCCTCCCTGGGCCATCTTTTCCAAGGCCAGCTTGACCATATTGAGAAAATTTTCGTTGCCACTGGCGTGCCAAAACCGCAACAGGTATTCCACATTGGTTGGGTTGGGAAATTTCGGTTGGGTGCCAAAACCCCCGTGCACCATATCAAAATTATTCGCCATGCTGCGCGCGCTATTTTCCAACAGAGTCGGCCTCAGGGCGCCGGGCTGCGCTTCGAACGTGGAGAGCTTTTGGAGGCCGTCCCGAATCTGTTCGACACTGTTGGTGACGTCATTAGGGCGTTCGTGGTAGGCCGAGGCGATCGATTGCAACACGCGGGGAAACCCTGGGCGGCCATAGCGATCGTCCGGGGGAAAATACGTCCCGCCATAGAATGCCTCTTGATCCGGGGTGAGAAAGGCCGTAAGCGGCCAGCCGCCCTGCCCGGTGAGCATCTGGACCACACTTTGGTAGATGTGATCGAGATCGGGGCGTTCTTCGCGGTCGACTTTGATGCTGACGAAGTGGTTGTTCATGAGCGCCGCGATTTGGGAATTTTCGAAGGACTCGTGCTCCATGACATGGCACCAGTGACAGGCGGAGTATCCGATTGACAGCAGAATCGGTTTGTTTTCCGCCCGTGCCTTGTCGAGCGCTTCCGGTCCCCACGGATACCAGTCCACCGGATTGTGCGCATGCTGCAGTAAATAGGGACTAGTTTCGTGGATCAACCGATTCGTGTGTTCTGTGGTCATGGTGCATCCTTCTACTCATGGCTGGCTCATGGAAAAGGGCCGGCTGATGTGGCCACTACCCGCATCATGATACCAGTCTCACAGGGTATTTCCAAATACGCGGTACCGTTCAAGAATGTGCCCATCCTGGCTTGGCATTTCTTATGCTACATCTGAGCATAATATTATGCTCAGATGTAGCATAACAGTGCTGGCGGGCCCGTACCATCTTTTTTTGCGACTCTATATACTCAGAATGAGCATAAAGGGAAATGTCATGCGTCTCGTCCAGGATCACCCGGCAGGGGTAGATGTGATCGTGATCGGTAGTGGGGTCGCCGGACTCAGTGTCGCCCTCCATCTCCACGACTATCGTGTGCTGGTACTGACCAAAACCCGACTGGGGGCTGGCAGCAGCATGTGGGCGCAGGGCGGGGTGGCCGCGGCTGTCGGGGCAAGCGATTCGCCCGCGCTGCACGCGCAGGATACCTTGGCAGTCAGTGGTGGCCTGGCCAATCCGGACGCCGTGACTGTGCTCACCCAGGAGGGCCCCGGCAGTGTGCAGCGGCTTGTTGAACTCGGCGCGCAATTTGATCGTGATCCGAGCGGTTTTGCTTTAGGGTGTGAGGCCGCGCACAGCCAGGCGCGCATTCTGCATGCTCAGGGCGACGCCACGGGTGCTGAACTCATGCGGACCCTGGTGCAGGCCGTCCGGGCAGCGCCGTGGATTGAGGTCGTGGAGGAGGCGCAAGCCGACAGCCTCGTCGTCGACGGCCATCGGATGGTTGGCGTCCGAACTCGACACGCTACCGGCGCGCCGCAGACTTACGCCGCACGCGCCATCGTTCTGGCGACAGGTGGGATTGGGCAACTCTACCGCTACACCACCAACCCGCCCGAGGCGACCGCGGATGGCTTGGCGCTTGCCGCCCGCGCCGGTGCGCGTCTGGCCGATGTCGAATTCGTACAGTTTCACCCCACGGCCCTGGCCACGGAGCGTGATCCCCTACCGCTTCTGACCGAAGCGCTGCGAGGGGCCGGCACCATTCTGGTGAATCGCGTCGGGGAGCGTTTTATGCTGGCCCAGCATGCCGCGGCTGAACTGGCGCCGCGCGACATCGTCTCACGCAGTGTTTGGCGCCAGTTGCAGGACGGACAGCGCGTTTTCCTCAATGGCCGTGCGTGCATCGGCGAACGTTTCCCTGAGCGCTTTCCCACCGTCTTTACCCACTGCCAAACCGCTGGTCTTGACCCGCGTGCTGACCTCCTCCCGGTCGTTCCTGCGGCGCATTATCATATGGGTGGCGTTGCCGTCGATTTACATGGGCGCACCTCGCGCCCCGGCTTGTGGGCCTGTGGCGAGGTCGCTGCCACCGGCGTACACGGCGCCAACCGGCTTGCCAGCAATTCCCTCCTCGAAGCGCTCGTCTTTGCCCGGCGGGTGGGCCAGGATGTGCGGCGATGCCTGCAAGCCGGCAGCGCGTCGATTCCGATGGCGTGTTTGAGCGCATCGCAGGAGAATCCTGAGGCGCTTTGTCGGGCTGAAGAGAGCGTCATCACCCAGCGTATCCGGGAGATCATGTGGGAGCACGTCGGGCTGGTCCGAACCGAGATGGGATTACTCGAGGCACTCGGGGAGCTCCGGGACATGGCGATGCAAGACGTGCCGCAGGTGGGTAACGTGTCGAACATGCTCACCGCCGCCCAGCTCATGACCCATGCCGCCCTTTCCCGGCGGGAGAGCCGAGGCGCCCATTTCCGTGCCGATTACCCTGACTCGGAACCAAACTGGGCTCGGCATTCCTCCTTGACTCTGGCCGACCTTGATATGATGCGGGAAAACGTCTTGCGTTAGCCCGTTGAACCTATGAGCCTTGTCTGTACCTGCTCTGTCTTTATCTTTAAAAGCGGTTTGCAAAGTGCCCTCTACCAGTGGGAGTCGGTTGACGGTGGAGGGGGCAGCTCTTGCCTGATCCGCCCCGGACGGTATGGGTCTTATATCAAGATCTATTTCTAAGCTCAGATACCTCATTCACCAAACCGAGTCCGTATTCGCTTGCCATTGAGCCTTTTAGATTGACATGGGTTCGCCTGCATGTTAGCGTCCCAAATATTTCATATATTATATATGTGTTAGAGTTGGTATAAAGCGTGATGGTATCTTGTAATAAGACCATATGCAAGCGTCGCTATGTGTATGATTGTACGAAAGCTGACGGGGTTATGAAAGGGGGAGTGGATGGTCAATCGACGGGATAATTCACGCTCGGCAGAGTGTCTGTGGTTTTTCGTGCCCCTAGTTCTGATAGTGTTAGCAAACGGCTGCGGGCTTCCCCAAAACGTGGAAATTCTGCCGCTCACCGACGTCAACCGGCCCTGCTGTCAGCACGACGTCACGGCACGTGTGACGGACGCAAACGGGAAGCCTGTGCCATTTTGTCTCGTGGAATGGATTCTGCCCCGCTCGGACGCTGCCGTCGGTGTGATCGTCGACGCACGTGGTGTGAAGAAGACCAATACCTATGCCAGGACGAAAACGAATAGGGATGGTGAAGCGACCATCACGATCGCATCCACCCAAGAAGGGAGAACACCCATTATTGCGGTCGCGCGCGACATCAAAGACAAAAGTCGACACAAGGCATTTGCGGTCAAGCATTGGTTGGATGTTGCCGTGGAATTTCCCTCCAATGCGACCCGTAAAGTGGGGAAGAAACATGAACTGGTGACGCGTGTGTTTAAAGCTTCGGATCAGAAGGAGCCTCTGCCTGGATACCGGGTTGAGTTCCAAGTCCCGCCCGGTGAAGAGGCATCTTTTGAATCGAACGGTATGCCAGGAACGAACTGGATAGCCATTGAGACCGATGAAAATGGCGCAGCAAACGTGATGTTGTATCAATTTAATCCTAGATCGGGCAAAAATACGATCAAAATTACGGTTAGACATCCGGATCATATGGAAGCAATCTGTTGTCCTAAGATGTCCAAAATACATGATGTCATTGCCGAGAGGGAGGTGATCAAGACCTGGGTTCCTTAAAATTTGATCTAATCTTGATGATTGCTGTGTAGATTGTATGATCCCACACAGGTTTACGTAAGGGGGAGAAGATGATAAACCGACGGGATAGATCACCCTTTGTAGGGCGTATGGGGTTTCTCGTGCCGATACTCCTGATCGTGTTGGGCAGCGGCTGTGGACTTCCGACGCATATCGAGATTATGCCGATGACCGACGTCAACCCTCCCGGAACGCAGCATGACGTCACCGCCCGTGTGACGGACGACAAAGGGAACCCTGTGCACCATGCCCTGGTGGAATGGATTCTGCCCCGCTCGGACGCGGCCGTCGGTGACATCGTTGCCGGCGATGATCCTATAAAAACCCTGAAAAAAACCAATACCTATACCAGGACAAGAACGAATCAAGACGGCGAAGCGACGATCACGATCACCTCTCCTCAAGAAGGGCAGACTTCCATTGTAGCGGTGGCGAAAGCGATTAAAGACAAAAGCAAACACAAGGCCTTCGCGGTCAAGTATTGGTCGGATGTGGCGTGGGATTTTCCCCGTGATGCAGACAATCGAGCCGGCACGCACCATCGCATGGTGGTTCGTGTGTTCAAAGCGTCTACGAAAGAAGCCCTATGGGGGTATCGGGTTGCATGGGACATTCGAGAGCCGGAGAATTCCGTGGCGTTCTTCGAAGAGAGCGGATCTAATAAAGCGGTGACGGCGACCGATAGCCAGGGTCAGGCCCACGTCACCTTACGGCAACTCCTGCCCAAGCGTGAACAAAATCAGATCCGTGTGACGCTGAAGCAACCGCAGCAGCTCCCGGAAGGTGCCGAAACCTTTTGTTGTCCCGATGACATCATGGCGCAGAGAGACGTGACCAAGACCTGGGATCTGCAGGTTCGCATTGACAAGCATTGCCCGGAAAGCATTGTTTTACAAGAGACAGGCGCGTTTCACATCACCGTGAGAAATGACTCGGCGTTCGACATCCCGAGTGTGACGGTAGCGGATGACATTCCGCCAGGGTTGCAATTTGAGCACGCGGACCCGGAACCCCGAGATGAGGATGAGGCCATCGGTGACACCCGCTATTGGAGGCTGAAAAATCTTCGCGCCCAAACGAGTCAAACGATCCGCCTGCAGTTGCGAGCCGTGCATACCGGCCTGTTTGAGAATCGCGTGAGGGCCACAACGCCCAATAGCCCGGAGTATGCCGTCGCGTCGTGCGCCACGAAGGTGGTTGAGCCCCAGCTCAAAGTCTGGAAATTCTGTCCGCCTAAGGCGATCGTGACACAGCCCTTTCGCTATGCGGTTGTGGTGAACAATCCGGGTACTGCCGAGGCGACCGATGTGACCGTGACGGACCCGCTGCCACCCGGCTGGCTCGATGAAGCCAGTCAGCGAGGGTTTCGATGGGACATCGGGACCTTGCGTCCGGGGGAAACACAATCGAAGTATGTCACCGTTATTCCGCGAAAATCCTTATTGCCGGCAGGGTCTGGGTACCTGGGAAGATGTCGGGATATAGAGCGTATCGGTAAGGATGTGAAAAACGAGATCACGGTCACAGCGGCTAGCGGGCTAGAGGGTCGGAATGATTGCCACGTCTGTGTGCAACCGTTGCCGCCGCCAGCGCTTGTGCTGGAGGTGGGCGATGCGTATGATCCCATTAAGATCGGAGAAACGACCCTCTATCGCATCACGGTGACCAATCAAGGCGAGCAGGATGTCAAGCGAATCAATGTTGCAGCAAGGATCCCGGATGGGGTCATCTATGACAGATCATCGGAGCCAAAGGTGAGGAGACTGCAGCCTAGTATGCTTCGCGAGCCTGAAGCGACACCTCTAAAAGAGCGATCTTTAGAACCGTTTCCTAAAGAAATGTTGGAAAAAATGTTGGGACAAATGATGCGAGCTGTGTTACAAGATATGATATCTCAAGGCGGGTTATCAAGAGAATCACTGTCTGGACATAGCGCCCTTCGGGTGGGCTTTTCAATACCAGGCCCGTTATCAAGGTCC
>CBCXVS010000146.1:0-18411 GCA_965178525.1 uncultured bacterium
ACCCCGCGTCCAAAAGCGACGACCCCAGACCGCTCCCCTCATGACAAAACCCCCTCATGTGTTGGGTCAACCGTTGATACGACCAGCAGTTAGAGCTTCACTTAAGGCCATTCACGGCACGCATGACATCGGCAACGCCGGCACAGCGGGCGATGAGCGCCGGGCGCCGGTCGATCATGCCATTCCAGATTTGCCGCGCCTGATCATAGCCGTCATCTCCGGAGCACAACAGGGCGCCTCGCAGGCTGGCCTGCAACGCCTCAACGACGGTGGGTTCTAGAATGGTTTCTTCTCCGCTAAGGGTCATCATACGCAGATCGCCCATCATTGGTCTCCCTCTATGCCCTAACATCGGCTGTGTTTCTGCTGCACATGTCCTAGAGCGTCTTCCAGTCAACAGCCTGCTCGAACGCATAAGCGGCGCGGTAAATCGTAGACTCGTCGAACGGCTTGCCCACGAGCATCATGCCGATGGGCAGACCGTCACTCATGCCACAAGGCACGTTCATGGCGGGGTGATGCGTGATGTCAAACGGGGCGGTGTTGGCAATCATTTCCAGCGCGCGTTGGACATACTCTTCACGGCTCGCATCCGCTGGCGGCAGCGGCGTGGCCTTGATCGGCAGCGTCGGCATGAGCAGCAGGTCGTGCTCGGTCAACACACGGTCATAGGCCGCCACGAGCCGGCGCGTGATGTTCATCGCCTTGCCGTAGTAGCGCGACCCGTGGTGCTGCGCCACATAAGTACCGACGAGCATAAACAGTTTGGTCGTCTCCGAGAGCTCATTGGCGCGCTGCCGCCAGCCCCGGTGGAAGTCCATCAGGCCGGTCACATACAGGTCGGGGCGGCTCAGACCGTAGCCATCACCCCACATCATGGTCTGGGTGAGCCCCTCGACGCCAATCGGCGTCCACAGAGCCGGGCCAGCGCGATGCATGGGGATCGACACCTCGTGTGCGGTCGCGCCCAATTTCTTGAGCTGTTCGGCCGCCACGCGCACACTTGTATCCACATCGGCCTCGGAGTTGGCGTGGCCGAAACCCTCCGGGACCACGGCAATGGACAGCCCTTGCACGCCCCTCGCTAACGCCTGCGTATAGTCTTGCGTCGTCACGTTGTATTGGCGCGGATCATAGCCGTCCGGACCCGCGAGGACCTCGAGCAATAAGGCATTGTCGCGCACGTTCGCCGTCATGGGTCCGGTGTGGTCGATAAAGACCTCGATGGGCATGATCCCCGTATACGGCACGAGCCCATGCGTGGGCTTCATGCCATAGATACCGCAGAACGAGGCGGGAATGCGGATCGATCCGCCCTGATCCCCCCCGAGCGCCATGTCCGCCTCGCCCGCGGCAACCAACGCCGCGCTACCTGAGGACGAGCCGCCGGCCGAATAGCCCATCTTGTGTGGATTGTGTACGGCACCCGTGGCATTGGTATGGCTCCCGCCGGAAAGGCAGAAATACTCGCAATGGGCCTTGCCCAGGATCTCGCCACCCGCATCCAGGATGCGGGTGGCGACGGTCGCATCGACCTCAGGGACGTATCCTTCGAGCGTGGAGGCGCCGTTCATCATGGGCACTCCCGCTAACATCACGTTATCTTTGAGGACAACGGTCTTACCTTGGAGCTTACCCTGGGCGGCGCCTTTGACCGTGGTCTTGTAATACCAGGCGTTATACTTATTTTCGTCACCTTGAGGTCGGTAGCCCGGCGCGCGGGGATAGGTGACCTGCGGCAGCTCATCGGGCATGGCATCTACCACGTTATAACTGTCGATGTACGGTCGAAGTAAGTCGATGAAGGACCGCACATCGTCGTCGGTGAGATCCAGGCCGATTTCCTCAGCCACGTCTAGGAGCTGATCGGGTGTAGGGACTCTGGCGGCCATCTCCTCTCCTCCTCTCAACGCCTTCACCCTCTTGGGGCGAGGGCGCAAACGGTGATGTCCAAACATACAAGGCAGCTCGATACGCTTCACTGTATCCCTGAGGCCGTGTCCCGTCAACTCAAGGTTTTGGCCACACCATTGACAGCGCCCGGAAGGGAGCGTAGCATCCAGGCATGGTGCAAGGATATTCGTTTGCGATCGCGTATGGAGGGAGCATTGAGCATGGCATCCACATCTCGTTCCACACTTGAGGAGGCGTATACGAAGGCGCTGCCAACCTCCCAGTCACTCTTCGCCCGGGCCCAAGGGCTTTTTCCCGATGGCGTGACCCACGATAACCGCCGTATGCAACCCTTCCCTATTTTCATCGATCGGGCAGATGGCGCGTACAAGTGGGACGCAGATGGCAAGTGCTACATCGATTACTGGATGGGCCACGGCGCGCTTCTCTGCGGGCATAATCCGCCGCATGTCCGTGATGCGGTGATCGAGCAAGCGTCACGTGGGACGCACTATGGGGCCAGCCATGCGCTCGAAGTGTCATGGGGCGAATGGGTGCGCCGTCTGGCGCCGTGTGCCGAGATGGTGCGTTTTACCGCCTCGGGAACCGAGGCCACGCACATGGCGCTGCGTTTGGCCCGAGGCTGCACCGGCAAGACACGTGTGATCAAGTTTGCCGGCCATTTTCACGGCTGGCATGAGGGGCTAGAGGTCGGCGTGACCGACCCGTACGAGGCGATTGCCGAGCCGGGGCAGATGCAAGATGTCGTGGACACGGTGGCCCTCTGCCCGCCGAACGATATCGATGCCGTGCGCGCGGCGCTGGCGGCCGGGGATGTGGCGGCAATTATTTTGGAGCCGACCGGCGGACACTTTGGGACCGTGCCCGTGACGCCGGGATTTCTGCAGCAGCTTCGCCACGAGGCTACGAAAGCCGATGCGGTGTTGATCTTCGATGAAGTGGTCACGGGCTTTCGGGTGGCGCCGGGCGGGGCTCAAGCGTTGTTTGGGGTGACGCCGGATATGTCCACGTTTGCCAAGATCCTCGCGGGTGGCCTGCCGGGTGGCGCGGTCGCGGGCCGGGCCGATATCATGGCCTACCTGTCGACCAAGGAGACGCCGGAGGAAACGCGGCGTACCAAGGTGCACCATCCCGGAACGTTCAATGCCAATCCGCTGTCCGCCGCCGCAGGCGTGGCGATGCTGAGTGCGCTGGCTGACGGCGAGAGCACCCGCATGGCCAATGCCCAGGCCGCCAAATTACGACAGGGTATGAACGAGACGTTGGCGCGAGAGCAGGTCGCCTGGAAAGTGTATGGCGAGCATAGCGACTGGAAAATCTTTTATGGGGCTGAAGCGCCACCGCGCAACGGCGATGATCAGGATGTACGCGACATCCCATGGCAACGTCTGGATGGGAAATTCCCCCGGCAGAGCCGCGCCTTGCGCCAGGCATTGATTCTGCAGGGTACTGATTTCAATGGCGCGCGCGCCCTGGTGGGCACGTGTCATACCGATGATGTGGTGGACGAAACCCTCAGCGGTTTTGCTGCAGCCGTGCGTGCGGTGAAACAAGAAGGTTTTACATAAGACATAAGATATAAGATATATATCTTATGTCTTAAGAAAGAGGTCCACGACCACCTTGCCAGGGCAAGCCGGTCCTTTCAATGCTTGCCAAAGAGTTGGCGGGGTAACCACAGATGACGGAGCGTCCCGGTGCTATCGCGCTTGCAATCCCGCCATGAGGTGATCGCCAGGCGAATGTCTGCCAACGCCGCCGTGGGCAACGGTTGCTTCGTACCCGTCAAGGTCTGCACCAGGGTTTCGAGGCCAGGGTTATGGCCGACGATCATGACCCGTTCGTGCTGTGTGGCGTAGCCGCGTATGGCTTGGAGATAGGCGTGGGGCGCGGCCAGGTACATGGACTTGTCATAAATGATGTGGCCCTCATACCCCATGGCCTGAGCCGCTTTCTTAGCGGTGCTTTTCGCACGTTTGGCCGTCGAACTCAAGATGAGATCGGGTACGGCCTTTTGCTCGGCGAGAAACTGGCCCAGGCGTGGGGCTGTTCGTTTGCCCCGTTTGTTCAGCGGACGATCGTGATCGTCTAACGTGGCATCCTGCCAACTCGACTTGGCGTGTCGGAGAACGAAAAGCGTTTTCACGAGAGCCTCCGGAGCATCCGTGGATAGATGGCGAGGGCACACTGGTGCGACTACTGCCACCATAAAGGAGTTGCCGAAGAACCGCAAGCGCCGAAAGGTTCGCATCCGTGCCCTCTGAACTCACAGCTGTCCTCTACGGTCTGACGTCCGCACTCACCTGGGGCGCCGGGGATTTCAGTGGCGGTTTGGCCACGAAACGCACCCATGTCATGCTCGTCGTACTCGTGGCGCAGGGGGTTGGGATCGTGTGTTTGCTGGGCACGGCACTGCTGGTGGCGGAGCCACTGCCATCCGGGACCGATGTTCTCATCGGTGCGGCGGCCGGTATTGCCGGTATGATGGGTTTGCTGGCCTATTATCAGGGTCTGGCACAACATCCGATGGGCATTGTAGCGCCCGTTGCAGCAGTGGTCTCGGCTATTGTACCGGTCATCGTCGGCGCCTTCCTAGAAGGCTTGCCAGCCATGACGCAGCTCTTCGGCTTTGCTCTGGCCATCCTGGCAGTTTGGATGATTTCACACGCTGCGGACACGACCGCAGTGCCGCTACGCGGTCTGCTGCTGCCGGTGGTGGCGGGAGGGGGGTTCGCATTATTTTTCATTTGTATCGACCAGACGAGCCATAACGCGGTGTTTTGGCCCCTGGTGGGGGCGCGTACCGCTTCGCTGCTGCTCCTGGCGTTGGCGGGATGGGCTTGGCGTCAGTGGCAAAAACCGTCTAGACACCAACTGCCTGTGATGGTCCTGGCTGGCATTTTCGACACCGCCGGCAATGCCTTCTACACCCTGGCAGCCACGGACGGACGGCTCGATATCGCGGCCGTCCTCGCGTCTCTCTACCCGGCAACGACGGTCCTGCTAGCCTGGTTCGTCCTCAACGAGCGACTCAACCGGCAGCAGTGGGTTGGCGTGGTGGTGGCGCTGTGTGCCGTAGGACTGATTGCGTTGTGAATCAAAGAGACCGATTAAGCGCTGGCCGGCGGGGATAAATACACCTCCATTTGCTGCAGAGGAACCTCGATATTGGCCTCGTCGAACGCCAGCTTGATCTTCTCGTTGAGGCCGAACAAAACGGCCATGAAATCGGCAATTTTCACCCAAGGGCGTACGGCGAGGTCGACCGAATTCGAGGCCAGTTCACTCACGATGATCTGTGGCTTGGGATCTTCAAGAATGCGTTCGTCCTCGGCAAGCACCCGCTCAATCACCGTGCGCACAGCGAGCAGGTCAGCCTTATAGTTCACACGAACGGTGAGATCAATCCGTCTCGTAGGCCGGTTGGAATAATTGACAATGGTACTGCTGCAGACCTCGGAGTTGGGGATGAACACCGCCTCATTGTTCATAGTGCGCAAGGTAGTGTCAAAAAGACCAATGCCTTCCACCCAACCACGCGAACTGCCGACGTCAACCAAATCCCCAATGCGAAACGGCTTCTTAAAGGCCAGGATCAGGCCATTCGCCAGCGATGAAAACTGCTCCCGCAAGCTTAACCCTATGGCCAATGCCACACCGCCAAGCATGGCTGCCAAGGCGTCTATATTCAGGCCAAGTACGCCGAGGGTCGTGATGATCACCACCGCCATCAACGCGATGGCAGTCAGCCTTTCGACAAGGTCCGCACGCGTGTTGTCCATCTCGGCACGGCGTACGATTTCGCCAACCTTACGCGCTATAACGCGCGCGGCCATCCGGCCGACAACGAATACAGCGAGAGCAGACAGCAGCTTCCATAAACCGGGTATAGCGATTTTCGTGAAGGTTGCCCATGCGCTTTTTGCCCAGGCGACCAGTTTGGCTTTCAATATCGTGACCCCCGACGTTTTCGTTGATCGCGTGACAAGCAGGATTCGCCGTACAGCATCGCTATACAGCATCGCAAATCACGGAATGTGGATAGTAAACTGTATTTTGTACCGTGTCAATGCAGGCTGGGCCAAGAAGTGTGAAAAAAATCCCAGCCTGGGCGATCGGTCAAGATACCATGTCACGACTGGCAAGAGCCTCCTCGGGCGCTACCGTTTCTCCGGCGCCTCGGGTGCGTGACGCTTGTTCTGCTTGACCTTTGCCTTCGGCGTCATCTTCGACGGATCAACGTTAAATTCGGAGGGTTCGACCTCGGCCTTCCGCTTGATTTTCAACTTTGGCACCACATTGATTCTGACAATCTTGGGTTTCCCATCTTGTAGAGCATACATCTCCAGGAAATTGATATTGAGTTTAAAAAAGGCATCTCGGAGCGTGAGGCGGTCAAACGTCACCGTGACGGTCTCCGTCTCTGGCAGTTGGGTCACGACATCAAACTGCATCTGCTGCCCGATGGCATGGACGACATCATTCACACGGGCATTCGTGGCACGCAACGACAGGCGTTCGTCCTTGACGGTCAGGACAAAATCTCCTTGCGGTTTTGCTGTCGCTGTCGTCTGAGGCTTCGCCTTCTCCGAGGCTGGCGTGTCCCCAGCCCAGAGCATAGCGGGGACAAACATGACAGCAAGTATGCCGAAGGCAGAGCGCCAAGCATTTTTCCTGAGACTCGGTATACGTATCATGCGAAGCTCCTCTGATAGAGTTGCAAACCTTTTTTCCCGCAATCCGCATTCCACACTCGCATGGGGCAGACACGGTTTAAGAAGTGCCCGAGATGTAGCTCATTTTGTCCAGGAACTTAAGCCGTTAACATGAAGAAGCGCCTCCATGGGCTGGGGGCGTTGGCCAGTGCTTAATATTTGATCCCGGGCGTCTGAGCAGGCGCCGACGGGTCACGGGCTCGCCGTCGCATGAAGGCTATCCTTATCGTGTTTCGTTACCCTCTGCAATTATGGACTACGATGACACGAGCAAGCTTCGTACCAGCCGGATCCCAACGGTTCGCCGATTCTTATTCTCTACAATTCTTATTCTCTACAATAAGTAGCGGTTAGGGAATGCATGAGAGGGATTTACCGGCATGTATGCCGTCTGTGCGGCACGTGCGTATGGGTCACGCATGACGCAGATATTGGATCACCCGTGCCATCGTACGATGGCCATCATGCGATGATGCTTGCGGGTCTGTCCAAGCGAAGGGTCGCAATGTCGAGGGACTGGCAGAGAAGCGACGCTTGACAGCGGGGACCAAATCAACGACCTTATCTCCAGCAACGACCGTTACGATGACAAGGAGATACACCATGACCGCTTCTACCCATCAGACCACGCTCTACGTTGGCCTCGCAGGCGAAGGCGATTATATTGGCGAAGGCGGACTCTATCGCCAGACCGACAGCGACACGGCGTGGCAGCCGGTGACCAACGGCTTGCCATCGCATCCGCAGGTGCGGGCGTTGTTGGTCCATCCGGACAACCCTGCCATTCTGTATGCCGGTACGCAGTCGGGTCCATACCGTAGTGACGACCGAGGAGAACACTGGGAGGCCCTGGAAGCTCCGCACCATAGCGCCGATGTCTGGTCCCTTACCTTTCATCCCCACGATCCCAATATTCTCTACGCCGGGTACGAACCGTGTGCGATTTACCGCTCGGAAGACGGCGGCGCGCACTGGCGCAAGACCCACACGGATGACGTCGTCTTTCCCCATATCACCACGGTCATGCCGCCGTTGTGCAAACGCGTCATCGGCATGGCCGCCGATCCGTCCAACCCGCTGGATATGTACGCCGCGATCGAAGTCGGCGGGCTCCTGGGCAGCCGCGATGGAGGGGAAAGTTGGCTGTCGATCACCGATGGCCCCTATACCCGCAATAACACGCTGGATTTGCATGATGTGCAGGTCAGTGCGGCGGCTCCTGGCACCGTCCACATCGTCACTCAGATTGCGATGTTCCGCGGCCGGGACCGTGGCCAGCGTTGGGAGCATGTGCAGGTCGAAGACATGTTTCCCGGTGGCTCCTATTGCCGCGACCTCCTCGTGGCGCCGGATGATCCCCAAACCCTGTACGTGGCGGCCGGCGCCGGTGGCGGTGGCGCGCCTGCCGGTACGCAGGAAGCCGGGGCGTTGTTCCGCAGCCGCGATATTGGCGTCACGTGGGAACAGGTCGACATCGGTGATACGCCACCGAGCCGCATGGGTTGCATTGCGATTGACCACGCCGCGCCCTCGCGGGTCTATTGCTGCGCCCAACGCGGGCAGGTTTACGGCAGTCACGATGGCGGCCAGACGTGGCGCCAGAGCCAGATACCGAGAGAACTCTCGCGTAGCTGCCATATCTACGCCATGGTCTGTGGCTAAAACCACGGGGACTGCAATGCTGCCACCGGCAACATGAGGTTTGCTATGGCCAAAACGGCCCATCTCACCCCAGAGGGACCGAGTACTTTTGCCCTCAAGTCAACCTACGATACGGCCTTAGTGTCGTTGAGTAAGAACATGCCGGCCGAACAACGCGTCTGGCATCCCAAACGCAAGGTGTGGCTCATCCATTGGAGCTGTCATCGTTATATTCTCGCGGTGCTGCAGCAACTGCACTATGAGATTACGGACGAGGTCAAAGACATCATTACGGACGAAGTGCAACAGACGCCACCGGGCATCTGGATGCTCGCCGGCCGTCCCGAGGTCGACCGCATGCAAGCGCAGTGCCCCGTGTGCTGGAATCGGCAGCATCTGTCCTACCACGCGGCCTACCAAGACGTCAGGGGCACGACACATCTGCAGTTCTACAGCGAGGCCTGCGGGCATATCTGGGAATTGTGCCTGCAGACCGCCTTCGGCCGTTTGCAGTCCTGGACCGAGGTCGTCGATGCCACCCTCGGCGACCCCGAGGAGTCTGCCGCCTCATGGCCGACACGCCGGACATGCGGATCAATTTCGGCCTGATCTTGCTCTCCCTGCATAAGCCGCTTGATATCGCCGAACAGATCGCCACGGCTGATGTGCTGAGTGGGGGGAAGGTGATCTGCGGTGTGGCGCTGGGCTATCGCGAGGTCGAATTTCTCGCCTTCGGTACGACGCAGAAGGAACGCGTGCCGCGCTTTGAGGAGAATCTCGAAGCCATCAAGCGCCTCTGGACTGAGGACGTCGTGGACATGGCCGGCTCCCATTTCGAACTCAAAGGTGCCTCCGTTCCAACCCAGCCGGTGCAGAAGCCGCACCCGCCCATCTGGATCGGCGCCAATGCCGACCCGGCGATCCGGCGCGCCGCGCGGCTGGGCGATTGCTGGTATGTCAACCCGCACAACCGCATCGGCACGATCGTGCGGCAGGTCGAGATCTACAAACGTGCCCTGGACGAATACGACAGGCCCTTCCCGGCAGAATTTCCGGCCCGGCGTGAGGTGTTCGTGGCCAAGACGCGGGAGGAAGCGATTCGGCTGTGTGCGCCCTTCTTAGCCCCAAAATACGAAGCGTACCATCAATGGGGACAGAGTCAGGCCATGCCCGAAGGGGACAACGATCTCGGGCTCGATTTTGACGATTTACTCCGCGACCGCTTTCTTCTGGGCTCACCGGACGAGGTGGCGGAGCACATGCTGAAGCTCAATCAGGCAACTGGAATCAATCACCTAATTATGAGCGTGCAGTGGCCCGGCATGCCGCAAAACATGGTGCTCGACGTGTTGCACACGCTGGCGGAGGACGTCTTTCCGAAGGTCAGGCGGGGATGAGGAGAATGCGGAATGCGGAATGCGGAATGAAAAAAGATGTCCGCATATCGCATTCGGTTAGCATGCTTCGCCCAGTGTCGGGAAATCAGTACTGGGCCAAGCATTCATAGCCTTTTATTCCGCATTCCGCATTCCGCATTCCGCATTCGTTAGGCAACTTCAAACAGCCCTGCCGCGCCCATGCCGCCGCCGACGCACATGGTGACGACGACGTATTTGGCGCCACGGCGCTTGCCCTCGATGAGCGCATGGCCCACTAGGCGAGCGCCACTCATGCCGTAGGGATGGCCAACGGAGATGGAACCGCCGTTCACATTCAGCCGTTCCATTGGGATGCCCAGGCGGTCACGGCAATAGATAGTCTGCACTGCGAACGCCTCGTTCAGTTCCCACAGATCGATATCGTCCATCTTCAGGCCCTTGCGCTCTAGCAGGCGCGGCACGGCAAAGACGGGCCCAATACCCATTTCATCCGGTTCGCAGCCGGCCACGGCCAGGCCACGGTAGATCCCCAACGGCTGTAGGCCTCGCTTCTCCGCGAGTTTCGCGTCCATGACCACGACCGCCGCCGCGCCGTCTGACAACTGACTGGCATTCCCAGCCGTGATGGTGCCGCCATCCCGCACGGGTTTCAGACCGGTCAGGCCGTCCAAGGCGGTGCTCGGGCGGTTACACTCGTCTTGCGTCACGGTCACGTCTTGATATGAGATTTCTTTGGTTTCCCGATCCATCACCGCCATGGTAGCCGTGACCGGAACGATCTCGTCGTCAAACTTGCCCGATTCCTGGCCCGCCGCCGTGCGCTGTTGGCTGATCAAGGCATATTCATCCTGCACCTCACGGCTCACATGGTAGCGATCCGCCACCACGTCAGCCGTTTCGATCATGGCCATGTATGTCTCCGGCTTCAGTTTCATGACAAACGGATCGCGCCGGCGGTACTGATTGGCATGTTCATTCTGCACCAGACTGATCGACTCCGCCCCGCCCGCCACGACGATCGGCACATCGTCGACCATCACATTCTTCGCCGCCGTCGCGATCGCCATCATGCCCGACGAACACTGGCGGTCCATACTCATACCTGCGGTCGTCACGGGTAACCCGGCCGCAATGGCGCATTGGCGCGCGAAGTTGACCCCTTGCGTGCCCTGCTGGATGGCAGCCCCCATGATCACGTCTTCAACCTCGCCGGGTTCGAGACCGGCCCGTTCCACCACCGCTTGAATGACAGACGCGGCCATGCTCGGCACTTCGAGATTATTGAAGGAGCCGCGGTGCGACTTGGCGAGGCCGGTCCGAGCGGTCGATACAATCACTGCTTCTTTCATAGCCGTTCTCCTAATTCCAAGGACTTGCGCCGACGCAACGAGCATGTGGCCGCAGCGCGGAAAGGAATGTCAAACGCGCTTCTGCATCAACTGGTCGCATCAGTCTACGCGAAAAATCGCGCCAAGGATAGTGGATAAGAATTTTTCGCGTCAAGCTGGGTACTATTGCAAAAACTACCGGTGATCTGATACAACGGGCGTGCAGCGCTGAATCCGGACCGCCAAAGTCCTCCCATACAAGGCGAAGAAGTGATGCACATGCTACGGAAGGGCCAGTGCCAAGGAGCTGGCCGCGGTGACGTAATCTCCCAGAACGCGCTGATCGCGGAGCTGTTTGGGTTGGATGTCTCAGGCGGTTGGCTATGGCGTAGCGTGGGGTGCCACTGCCGAGTGATCTTTCAACAATTCAAACGCTACGGGGAAGGTGTCACGGACATATGTCGCAGACAAGTGACCAAGACGATCTGCCGTGGCCCATTTCAGTTCATGGTCCTGAACTTTGCTTTTCTGGTCCAATTCTTTCTGAAGCCCACTCGCGTTTAAGGTGCGAATGTCTAGCTGCACAAGGCCACATGGTGCACCGTTGGCGTCCCTTAACAACTCTTGAAGCATTTGGTAGCCAGGTTGCACCTCTGCGGGAATCGGAAATGTGCAATAGAAAGGTGCGGCCTTACCCGTATCAAGATCTACCAACGCCACCGAGGCTTGCCAAAGCACCCCTGGTTCGGACGCTGCGTCCACCGTTAAGATCGGGTGCCACTCCGAGAAATAGGCCACACCGTTACTCGCAAAGTAGGTGTGATTGCGTGATTGACTTGGCTGGACTGGCAAATATCGGCGATATTGACCACGCCCCTTACTCAGATCGATCTGCAAAACTGCCCTATCGACTGGCACACCCGGATCGCTCCCAAACAACTCTAGCGCATAGAGCGTTACAGCCAAAATCGTCGTGCCGCTGGTGTCCGTCAGATCGAACGTCCGCCAGTCAAGTGCCAGCGTGGCTTGAAACTGTGGTGCAAAGATCTGCGTGAAAATTTGGAAAATCGCATCAAGGTGCTGGTTGTAGACGCTACCATTTTCTTGAAGTGAACCGTTCTCATCAGGCGTGATGCGAAACGCGACAATGAATTCCCCTACCCTATCGTTCAACGCCTGTAATGTCAACTGGGATTCCTCACTTGCACCAGCTAAGTTCTCCCTTAGCTTCGGTCCTACTTCAACCATGAGCGTCCGGCTGATGGCACAGAACACCACATAGAGAATATCGGAAAACTGATCTTCAGGAACCTCCGCCATTGTAGCGAGGATTGTCTCCACACTGCCTTGGATTGCGACAAGGACGCTATGCGCTGTTTCCGGCGCATCCATGTAACGCGGAATCTCCGAGCTTACCAGAAACTGCGCGTCGTTGTCTCCTACCAAGTACTGCGAGATGCCGTCCTCTCCCATCTCCAGGATGAGGTCGTACAGCACATCCGGCTTTTGTCCAGGTGCTGGCTCCACCTTGCCCACTTTGTAAGGGCGCGTAGAGCCGTTTTTGTATTGAGCGATGTCTACGGCACCATCGCCAGTTAAAGATGCGATGCCGAATTGGGCAAGCGTTGGCACGGTTTCAGCCAGCGTCTGTGGCGACTTCGCAGCGTATGTCGGCGTGCCAGCGGCTCCGCCCGAATAGCTGACGAACGGATGGGTTGATGTAAACGCAAAGCCATAACCGTCGAATGCGTAGAGTGTTCGCCCCTGGCGTCGTGGGGTTGCTACCAGCGCAACCGCACGTTCTCCCTTGGTCATACGCACCTTGTCGCCAGCTTGTACGGTCTCAATCGGCTTGCGTGTGCCGTCTGCCATGACCACCATAGTTTCTGGCGAAAAGCACGAACTACTGGGCGGCTCACGGTAGGCGTTCCCCGGTTGCGAGTTGGTTGTGAAGTCGAAACTGTTGAGTTCCGCCATACAAGTGGGAAAGTTTGTCCTACCAGGGGAAACGCGGCAATGGGTCTCCAAAATGGGACTCGCTGCTTCTGTAACATCGCCTGCGCCGATGTTGGAGCCAAACCAATTGGACCACTGTTGCCATACCTCCGGCTGCAATTGGTCTGGAACTGGCAACCCTTTTTGCATAACGGTAGGGTTGTTCCCCAATAGTTAATGAGGTAGGCTATCCTCCCCCAAACGATGGAGGGAGCCCAGCCAGGTCATTGGTTATCCGAGATGATCGGCAGATGAAAGCCTTAACCGGTGTGTCTCAGACGCAATTTGACTTCTTGCTGCCCGCCTTCAGCCACGTCTATCAACAGGCTCAGCAAAAACGCTATGAGGAGGGTGTCCAAGCTGGCAAACGCAGCCGAAAGCCGGGTGCAGGTATCAAAGGCAAATTACCCACTCTGTCAGACAAACTCCTGTTCGTTCTATATTATTACAAGACGTATCCGACGTTTGATGTTCTTGGTGCACAATTTGGTATGGTACGTTCGAAAGCGAATGAAAATCTCCATAAGCTCTCTCCCATCCTGTATGACACGTTAGTGCAGTTAGACCTCATGCCTTATCGAGAGTTGAAGACCCCAGAGTCGTTGAGGGAGGCGTTGTCAGGTGTGGATCAACTGATTATTGATGCGACTGAAAGAAGCTATCGCCGGTCACAAGATGAGACGACCCAACGTGAACACTATAGTGGTAAAAAAAAGCCATACGCTGAAAAATACAGTGATGTCGATGCCGGATAAATGGATCGTCTTTCTGGGCCGTACGTTTAGTGGTCACAACCATGATTACAGCATGTTAAAACAAGAGTTCCCACCGGACTTAGACCGGTTTAGTGACGTAGAAGTTTGGGTGCACCTGGGTTATCAGGGGATTCAGTCGGACTACAAAGGCGAAATGCTTGAGATTCCACACAAGAAACCCCGGAAGAGCAAGACGAATCCGACTCCAGAATTGACGGCGGAGCAGCAGGCGGCGAATTATGCCGTGAGTCAAGTTCGCATCTTGATCGAACATGCCATCGGCGGTATGAAGCGTTTCAACATTTTGGTGCAGCGTTTCCGCAACCGCAAAGATCACTTTGAGGATGATTCGGTGGGCATCTGGGCTGGGCTAGGGAACCTGATCTTATGCTATTGAGGAACAACTCTGGTGTTGATTAGGGCATCGATATCTGCATCGCTCGCTCCCAATGCCTTCATCTTTACCCAATGATGATAGAGTTCCCATGTGTGGTTAGGCCAGTTGCCAGTAGCGTATTGGGTTTGTTTTGCGTTAATCCAGACGTTGGACTGGATACCGTCGATGTAATCCTTAAGCGCGGCGTCCCGGTCATCCAACTTTTCATACGTCGTTTTTATGTCAGATGTTGCACGAGGGCACATAAACGCATACCAGCCCGAGAGATTGGAGCGAATACACTCATTTTGATTGCCTATGTCTGAGCGAATCTTATCGATCAAAAGCCGTGGACGCACCCGGCTCATGATATTGTACATGGCTTCGCAGAGGACAGCTACAGACAGCTCGCTCCAAGTGTCAGGATCAATACCGGTCACAGGCTGAACATCCTCCTCCCACTCCATCGGTCGGTAATTGGGGAAGAAAACCTCTCTGAATGTCGGTTTTTCTGGTTCCAAAAGCGCCGAGGAACACCGCCCCGGCGTTGCCCCTTTCATTGTATTGACCAAGATGGTGCGGGCGAGATTTCCGATTGGGTTCTTGCCCTCGGCTGGCAAAGCATCTGCATAGGCTTCAACTCTCGGATTATGAAAGGACAAGATCATTAACCCTTCCTTTGGATTTGCTGATGGAAATAGGCGAGTGGAGTACTCGCCTAAACCGCCTCTGGCTTTCGGATTTCAAGCGTAAAGGTGGTTTCCGCGCTGCCGACCACATTTTTAACGCTTAGCGTATACGTCTTCTTCGGAGCCACTGGTACATCAACCCCTCGCTCCATGGCAACAAAACCGTTTTCAGGGTTAAAGCAGAGCCCCGGCGGTAATTCTGGCGTCAGAGACCACTTGCGGGGCGCACTTCCCAGTCTGCTTAGGCTTGGACCTTGTTTCTCGTCGTGCTGATAAGTAAACCAGACGATGTCTGGCATCGTGAGTTGTTCCGGCTTCGTCGTGACCATTTCAAGGGTCACGGAGGTGCCATCACTTGATGTTGTCCAACCTTGATCGCCACTCGTCGTGAGGTAAAGCCTTTCGCCACTTTGTTGGACCCAATACGCGTTATACAGCTTGAAAGGCGCTGCTTCCAGGTAATCGCCTGCCCAGGTGGCATCACCTTGCATTTCCGCGACCCACAGTTGTTGTGCATTGTTGAGAGAGTCTTCTGTGGATATTCCAGCTAAGAGCTTCTTCTCATTGTCGAGGGTCAAAATGAGAAATGTTCGGTTTCTCTGTTCGTCGGTCATCGGCGCACCGAATTGTGCCCGACCTTCGTCATCGACACGCAAATAAAACGCGGTATGCCCGGTTGCGTCGAATGGTTCTTGCTTGAGGGTCCCGTCTACATCCATATATAAGGACCTGGAGCTGTCGCTGTTCGGAGCCAAGCTGACACCGGATTTTTGTGGTTCCAAAGCGTTTTGATAGTCCTGAAAATAATCAATGTCTGTTTTAAACTTCATGTAAAGGCCAGCTTTCGCTGCTTGACCTGTCGCGAAATTCTCCACCGGGGACTGTTTGGAGCGGAAAAGAAGGATGGCAATCAGTACTGTACCAGCAATCAAGGCGAGCACGCCGATTACACTCACGACGGAAAGAATCGAGGATACAGATAAGCCTAGAACCTTAGTCCCTAAGGAGAAATATGCCTGAATCGCCCAATGACCAACCTTTGCAATAAACTCTAGGGTCGAAGCAGCGAAGAACAGCCAAGTGGCAGCAACCTCCAACGGCTCCTCTGCTTTGGGCAATTCCGTTGCCGCCATAATCATGCCGAGCAACGACAAAATCGCTCCCAAGCGCGTCGCCAAGAGTTCGCCAAGATTTCGACCAAACAGCTTCTGGATTCTAACAGATCGGTTGATCTTAGCCTGGAATTCAGCCGCCTCTTGGGCAGTTTCCGCAAACATCTGGTTCATTGTAAGGTAATCTAGGTTGCTCGCGAAAGCACCAGTCTCGTTGACTAACCAGCCCTTAAATCCAGTGGCATATTTCAGTTGTGCTTGTTTCAGGAGATTAGGAGTGAAGAACAATTTGATATTTTGCCATAACCCTACTTGTGGCGTAAAGACTAGGTTGAGGGCGACACCACGCTTGAACAGTGCGATTCCGAATTGGGCGACTATACCGCTGGCGGCTCCGATGATCCTTAGCTTCTCGCCGCCTGACAGCTCTGACCACTTGACTTCCCCTGTTGCAAAGAAGGTGATCAGAAGCGAAATGCTGCTCAGCACAGTCAGATTCACTACAGCTTTGGGCAAAATCTTAGAAAAACGGCGGGCTGTCTCAATCTGGAATTTTTCAACAAGGCGCTCCCAGCTGTATAATCCGGCCGTCGAACCAGCACTTGTCCTAAATATCAATAGGATTTGGCTAACGGTTTCCTGAGTTGCGTGTTTCTTCAACGCCTCGGCCGCCTCTTGCATTTTCGGGTCTGGGCTGTCGATATAATTCTGGACGAATTGATCAATGATTTGCTTGACGGCAAAGTTGAAATCCTCAAAGTCCTCACTGTAGTCAAAAAGCTGCGGCAATATGGAGGCGACTTGAAAGAGCTGTAGAGTATAGGTATACTGAGCGGAGCAGAAGCCTTCAGTATCCAGGATATTCAACAGCGCCACACTACGCTGAACGCGCCGAGCAAATTCTGATCCCTCCGTATCATCCCCTAAGAACACAATTATCTGTAACAGATTCAGATAATTCGGAGTCATGGCATACCGCATGAACGTGAAAGCCCAATATTTCTTACGGTCTTTCGCCTCTTGGCCGATCTTGCGAGTTTCGTCAATCACCTTCTGTTTTTGCTCCGGGTCTCCGTCTGCGGTGAGGTTTTCCTCCAATTCCTTAATCCAGTTGTTCATCTCCTCATCAATGATCGGATTATATTTGCTGGCGTTCTGCTCTTGGTCATTCAAAAACCAAGTTATTTTCGAATTGGAGGACTTTTGCTTATAACGGTTAGCATAAAGCAACGGCGCTTGAACCTGAATAACATCACTTATACCAGATTGATTCCGTATCTGGTTCTCGGCGCGTATACCGTTCAAGGTTGCAGCAGCCGGTTCATTGCTGTAGTTAGCCAATGTCGCTGTTGTGTAAGTAACGCCCAATCCAGAGTACCATTCTTGGGCGGGTTGATTTTTACCAGGCAGCCTGGCGATGCCTTTGATTGTGGGGTCGAGATGAACCGGATTGGGGTTGAAGAACGTCTTCCGCAAATCTTCCGGCATGTAATATTGCAGGATATCGTAAAAGTCTTCCATTGATTTTTCCTGCACTGCATCATAGTAATTGCCGTCTCTCATCTCGAATTGGGTCATATTGATCAAGTCCCGCAGAGTGCCTCCGGATTGGTTTTCGGACGCTATTGGCTGGACAAGAACGGAGGCGGTTTTCGGAGACCGTGGCAGATGGTCAACCATCGTTGCGGCTTCGTCCGGACTGACGCGGCGACCACCGCCATTCAAGCTGGAATTAACAATATGCTCTCCATCTTCGGAAAACTCTATATAACCAGATTTGGGCAGCCCCGTCGTCTTGGCGACATCGTTCTGCAGAGCGCTCCAGGAAATCTTCCTCCCCCTTTGTTGGGAGGTTTCAATCGGGGTCTGGTTCAACACCAGCTTCCCATCGTATATACCGATCAGATGGGTATCCGGGGTACCGGGCGCATCAAGCAAATATAGCCCGTTGGTGTTACTAGACTTCCATTTCCCCTGCAAGCCATAGACAGTGCCTTGTAGGTCGCGCTGTCCGCATAACATAGCATCGTTGAAGGTATCGGCAAAGGGTAATAACTTCGCTTTTAAAATATACGGGAAATGATTCTTTAACCCCTCGGGCGGTTGCGGCGGATTGTTGCCGGCTATAAGATCGAAAACCAGCACTGACTTTGTATCGATTAAACCGGAATAGGTATCGTCAAGAGGTTCCCATTCTTGACCTATTCTTAAATCCTTAAACTTAGCGACAAAGGTATAATATTGTTGCCCGACAATGGATTCACTATTGATACCGAAAGTAAATTCCATATTGAAGTCGGACCAGTCGGCATCTTGCCACCGTTTAGAATCGACATCCCAGTTCAATTGTAGGGCGAAAGAAGTTCCCGATAGATAGGCTGCGTTAGGCCCTAGTTTCATTTCATAGGTTTGGGGCTTTACCTTCATCTTCAGAGTTGTTCCTCAATAGCATAAGATCAGGTTCCCTAGCCCAGCCCAGATGCCCACCGAATCATCCTCAAAGTGAT
>CBCXVS010000147.1:0-18321 GCA_965178525.1 uncultured bacterium
GTCAATTCGTTTCAGGCTTTTGAGTTTTTATTTCAACAAGTTGTCGCCGAATCACGGGAGGAACTTCGGCTTAGCGGTGCAGGATGTGGGTCTGCGCACCGTGTTCAGAGTGGGCAGCCATTGGTTGGTACACGAGAAAAACCAGGATGTTGGGGAATCCAGCCGCCTCAAACGACGGTACCGCGCTGCTCTCATGGGCTTTAGAAGTTGGGACCACGTGGCCTTGGGCGCGGCGATTATGGTGAGCGAGACGTTGAAGCAGAGTTATGGCCAGGCGGGGTTCGATGTGAGCCAGGCCGTTGTCATTCCGAGCGGGCTTCCCAGCGCTTGGATTGCCTCGCAGCCGCCGCCCTGTCGCCTGCCCCATGAGCCCTTACGGTTGCTGTATGCCGGACGGCTGGAAGCGGAAAAAGGGCCGGATATCGCCGTGCAAGCCGTCGCCCACCTCGTGCACGTGCGGCACTGCCGTCACGTCTCCTTGGATATCATCGGCAGGGGCAAATCGGAATATGTGGCCGCGTTACAGCAATCCATCGCGTCGAACCGGCTCGGTCACGTGATCCAACTGCGGGGGTTCTTGCCACGGCCGGAACTTCTGCAACGCTACGCCGCCTACCACGCCCTCTTGTTTCCCACCCTGCGTTGGGAGGGCCTACCGATGACCGTTGTCGAAGCGATGAGCCAGGGGTTGACGGTCATTGCCAGCCACATTGGCGGCCCCAAAGACATCATTGCCGCTGGCGAGAATGGCCTGTTGGTCACCCCCCGTGATCCGGTCGCGCTCGCAAACGCCATCGAGCACATCCTACGGACCCCGGCGTTGGCCACTGAGATGGGGGGCGCCGCCATCCGGACCATACGTCAAAAGCACACGTTTCAGAGGATGTTGGATCAATACGAAGCGTATCTTGAGACATTGACCTGAGGGCACACGATTGTCGAGGTATTCTATGCTGCTCAACATCCTAGCCATGCTCGGTGTGGGCGCAGCGGGGGCCGGCTTATACTTGGTGGCGAGGCGAACCGTGCACACGGCGCGTGAGCTGGCCTTGAAACGCTACCCGCGCTTTGTGCGCGCCGACGTCAAGGTGGACGCCTTGGGCATCCCGGTTTTTACCTACCATTCGATCGCGCCTGGCGACACGCCGGATGCCGTCACACCCGACGCGTTTGACCGCCAGATGCGGTTTCTAGCCGAGAATGGCTACCATACGCTGCACGCGGCCGACCTGCAGGCGCATCTGGTGTATGGGCAGCCGGTTCCACCGCGCTCCGTGGTGCTGACCTTTGACGATGGGCGGGCCACGCTCTGGACCGTCGCCTACCCCATATTGCAAAAATACAACCTGAAAGCGGTGAGCTTTATCGTGCCGAGTACGGTGTCCGCGACCGGGGTGCGGCCGACCCTGAGCGACTATGAAGCGGGGCAGCCCGTCTCCTTACCGGCCATCCTGCACGCCGACTGCAGCGACCGGCCGGCCATCACCTGGGACGAGGCGAAGGTGATGCACGCCTCCGGGCTCGTGGACTTTCAGTCGCACACGTTGGATCATACGTTAATCTACTGTACGCCAGAGATCATCGATTTTATTCATCCCACATTCCGCTTCGGCTACCACAACTTCGGCGTACCGATCCTGCGGTACGAGGGGGAGGACCGCCAGCATAGCCGTCCCCCGCTGGGAACCCCGGTGTATCGGAGTCAACCGCGCCTGAGTGCGGCGAGACGGGAATGGCCTTAAGTGAAGCTCTAACTGCTGGTCGTGTCAACGGTTGACGCAACACATGAGGGGGTTTTGTCATGAGGGGAGCGGTCTGGGGTCGTCGCTTTTGGACGCGTGGTTCGACCCGGTTCGGACGAGAGAGGTGGACGAATAATTCCTCTCAGGGCGCCCCACTGTCGGGTTCACTGCACCCCCGCAGAGCATCGATAACGCTGATCCGTTCAACATCCACCGGTTGATGCTTGGCCGATTGGACAATGACCCGTCGGACCAGGTTGTAGAGCAGAAGGAAAACGGTCCGTTCTTGCCGTACTCCCACCACGGTTTTGCCGGGCCGTGCATCCATCTGCATCGCAGTTTTGAGTGGTCTCAGACGCGTTGCTGCTTCCCAGCGTTTGAAGGAGGGTTCGGCCAGATCATCTTTTGAAGAGCATGGCGCATCCACTCAGGTCGTGACCAACGTGAGCACTCGCGAGCGCAAGCCGGGCTGGATCACCTGATGCCGCAACTCTGGCAGGAAAAGCGATGCAGGGAACGCTGCCAAGGTTGGGGGATCGAGCCCAGCCGGCCAGGTCTTGGGCTGGAACCCTTCCACCCGTTGGTCCTGCTGGCCATGGGCCATGATCCACCGCGAGCGGGGTAGACCTTGGCTCTGAGGGGTCGGTCGGGTAGCGGGGATCACCAAGGGCCGAGACGGGGTGAAAGCGACCATCTGTCGGGCACCGACTCGCATGAGGGCGGGCAAACCGGCCAGTCTGAGCAAGGCCATCTGGGCATCGGACGATAGGCCCCGCTCCGTCACCAGCACCTCACCTGGTTCCATGGCCGGATGCATCGGTTGGACTGGGGACAACTCGTGGGGGTTCAAAGCAGACGCCGCTAGGGGGGGGAGCAGGCCCCTGCCCGCATGGAAAAGCGCCAGCAGCCGGGCCACGGGAAAGCCACCGCCGGGCGGTTGTTCGCCGGGCGGGCCGACCTCGTCTTGCCACACCGGGGTATCGGGCCTGGCGCCCCCGGAGGCCTCGACGAAGAAAACGCGATGGCCATGCCAGCGCCCGTCCTCCAAGGCCGTGGCCGGGCCGACTGGCCGACGCGTTCGCAGAGGTGGTCCAGCACGCCTCCAGGCAGCTGGGTAGGAGCCGGGCAGGAGGCCGAGGCACTGGAGTAGCCACCCGTTCAGTGCGGGAGATGACGGCAGGCGGCATGGCCAGGGAGAAGTTGCCCCAGAGAGGCCTGGACGGTGACGACCGGATGGAGGAGGCGGTCGCGCCACTCGGTATAGCCGACCGCCTCACACGCCGCCGGAATGGCCTCGGATGGGAGGTGGGCGGCGCAGTCGGCCTGGAGGCGTTGCAGCCGGGGGGTGATACGGGATATCCGGAGCGCTTCTCCTGTCAGTGGGGGGAATGAAGGCCCTCATCATGAGAGGAGAGTCGGTCTCAGGCAATCGGCGTAACTGCTTCATCAAGAAAGGAGTTGGCTTGACTTAAGGCCATTCCTGATTATCCCAATTGTAAATATGGAGTTTGGTCGGCATATAGGAGGTCTGGTCAACCCAGATTTCTCCACGATAGGCATAGCACGCGCCCGTTTTGCCGGTCTGACAGACGAACTCGAGGCGGTATGCCGGGCGGTTATCAACCTCGCCATCGCCCCGGAAGTGTAAAGTCCAATGCCCTTCCTCCGAGGCGAGCCGGTATTGTTCCATGAGGAATTCAATGGTCTTCTGCAGGCCGACATGCAAGATCGAATGGTGCGCATTACGGGTCGCCAAGGCGCTCAAGGGATCGAGGGACAGGCGCAGAAACCCCAGCGCCCCACTGGGCTTGACACGGATTTTATTATTATTTTCCCCTTCCACATACGTCACGACACGCCCCTGGTGAGGCTTACGCCAAGCCATATAGAGTTTGAAGGGTTCCTGGAAACGCAGCTCGATGATCTCCAAAGGCTGCAGGGTTCCCTTGATCCGTTCCCGTTTGAGAAACAATGTCGTATAGTCCTGGACACGATCATAGGCATGAACCATACGCCGCAAAATGGTGGCGGGTTCCATCGGAGCACCGAGAGGCGCCTCAGGCCAAGACGTCAACCCGAACAGGGCGACTATGAGCAGATACCCCACTCTACGCATCCCTCTCCCCTATCCACGGGAGGCATACCGTCTCCATGGGAGCACACACTTTCACATCTCGACGCCATCACCATGGAGGCATTTCATCACATGCCAGTAATTTAGGTATACCCATGGGTTCAAGGCGCCTTCATAGAACGCAAGACGCATACGGCTGCGGCCACTTGCAAGCAGAGAAAGACAAGGGTTGCAACCTTGCTCTGCCCGATGCGGCAGCAAGAGGGCTGGCCCCTTGCAGAGCTGCGCCTTTATCATGCCGGGAGCTTCAAGGGGAAAGCTTGACACATAGTGCCATTGTAAACCGGGACACGGCGACAAAGCAAGTTGCGACGCCATGCCGTCCATTCCCGGTCAGCCAAGTAGGGCGACCAACCGTTGGCTGCTTCAGCTTCGATGATACGTTTGAAATTCTCCCCTGCTTCAGGTAAGGTCACAGGATGAGAACCGCACAGGAGTTGGGAGTTTGGTCGACAAGCTCTGGGAGGGAGAAGCGCTGTGAAAATCACGGACGTCACGTTAACGCTCTTTGCGTGGGATCACATTCCCACGACCCGGTATGGCCAACATACGGGACAATTCGGCGGGTCGAGTCAACTTGGCTTGGTACGTATTGAGACCGATGAAGGCGTCGCAGGACACGCATTCCTCGGTTCGTCAAGTCGTGGCGCGCATCTCGACGGTGAGTCCCTCATCCAATTTTTGAAACCCACCGTCCTCGGGGCAGACCCCTTGCAGCGGGAGCAGCTCTACCGCTCGATGTATCGCCGTGCCCGCATGACCACCTTGCGCGCCATCGGCGCCATGGACGTGGCGCTGTGGGATATTGCGGGGCAAGTGGCCAATCTCCCCATCGCCAAATTGATCGGCCAGTACCGAGATCGCTGTCCTGCCTACGCTAGTTCGGCCGTGCTGGCCGACCCCGAGGCGTATGCGGCAGAAGCCGTCCAGCTCAAAGAAGCGGGTTGGGCGGCGTATAAGATTCATCCGCCCACGGATCCCGATATCGACATCCAGGTGTGCCAAGCCGTACGGGCCGCGGTTGGTGATGACTATCGGATCATGTTGGATTCCACCTGGTGTTACGACTACCCCGCCGCCTTACGGGTGGGACGCGCCATCGAAGCGCTCAACTTCTATTGGTATGAAGACCCCCTCGATGAAGAAGATATGCTCAATTACGTCAAGCTCAAGCAGCAGCTCCGCATCCCCATCATGGCGACCGAATATGCGCCGGGCGGCCTGTATTCCTACCCGCAGTGGCTGGTGCTGCAAGCCACCGATTACCTTCGCGGCGATGTGGCGGTCAAAGCGGGGATTACCGGTATTCTCAAAGGCGCGCATCTGGCGGAAGCGTTTAAGATGAACTACGAAATCCACCACGGGGGCAACTCGCTTAATAATATCGCCAACCTGCATGTCACGATGGCCATCCAGAACTGCGAGTACTTCGAGGTGCTGTTCCCCGCCGGGGCGCAGAAGTACGGCCTGGCCCAGGACATCGAGGTCGATGCGGAGGGCTTCGTGCATGCCATCGACAAGCCGGGTTTGGGCGCCGAAATCGATGTCGAGCTGATTGCGAAGAAACAGGTGGCGGTCTTGCGTTAGGGCTCTGGCGCTACGGCGCCACCTTCGTGGGCTGCGACATCGAGGCGCGATAGCGAAAGCCTTTGAAGCTGACGCGAAAGAACAGCGAGTAGAGCACCGGCACCATACAGAGCGTCAAGATCGTAGCAAACAGCAGCCCGAAGACGATCGAGATGGCCATCGGCTCCCACATCGGCCCGCCGCATCCGGAACCGATGAAAAACGTTTATACGAGCACATTGGCGATGGACAACACCGCCAACAGAGTTGACAATCGTTATAGACAACAATCGTCGTTAGTTCGGAGGTTTGCAACATGGCAACTGACCGCTTGGTGATTCCCGGGATTGTGAAAAACGGTATGGTCGTGCCCCAGAGCGAAACCCCTTTGCCCGATGGTGCCCACGTGGACATTCTTATGGGTCCGGCGGATGTGACACCCGAACTGAAGTCCGAATGGGAGCAGTGGGATAAGGCCAGCGACGAGGCATGGGCGCTGATTGACCAATGGGAGACGGAAGCGAGGTGAGGGTCGGCGACATTCACTGGGTCGATCTTCCAGCCGCCAACGGCCGCGAGCAACGGGGCCGTCGACCCGTAGTTGTTCTTCAAGATGACGACTACGGCGGCGACCTGCCCGTTGTCCTTGTCGTACCGCTGACAACAGCAAGCGCGGCAATGCGTTTTGCCGGAACGACGCTCATCCGTCCCACAGCAGAAAACGGCTTGCGGCAGGCATCGGTGGCGCTCGTGTTTCAGTTACGGGCTATAGATCGGCGTCGTATTCAGGAGCGCATCGGGGCCGTGAGTACAGAGGTCTTGAACGCGATGTTTGAAGAGCTTGGGAAGCTGACGGGCCGCAGCGTGTAGTCCTTTCGGGTTATTGGCAAGAGTTGTCAGGTCGGCAGGCAGCAGTTCCGACTGAAAATGGAATTTTTACAGATCACAGCTTCGAACCTCTTATCCATTTCGCGCGTTTCGCACTTTCAGATAAGTCGGGGCTTTTTCTCAGGAGCGATTTTTTGGACGATCTTTTTGTGTATCGCCGTGAAGTCTTTGGCTGATAAAGATTGATTACTGAGAATACCATATTTCATACGATAGAAGTATGAGTTAAGCTGATGCTGTCTTAGATATCGTATTGATAATTGTTTAAACGATGTGCCGTATTCCAGACACTCAATGGTGTATTTCTTGATACTTTTTTTCCAATCAACGTGACCAAGAGAGGCTGTTGATTCAGAGTCAGTCGTGTCTATCTGCTATACGGATGATACGCCCGCTGCGCAATACACTCTTACTTCGCTTTTAGCTATGAAATCCCGTAGACGAGGTCTAACGGGTCGTATGCTTCAATCACATGAATGAATTCGTCCAGATTTGACAAATGCTCATCAGATAATTGAAACAGTTCAGTCGAGATTTGATGCCAGACTTCTGATTTAATATCGCCTCGCTTAGCCATATTGACAAACTGGTCGAATATTAGCTCTCCAATTTTCGCTGAACTAAGTTGTTAAAACCATGCAATTAGTCCACTCGGCTCTGCAGGTGAAGCCAATTTGACGGGTTTGATATCTGCAAAAACCGTCTTTTTCCAAATCTCAAGAAGAATGTCTCCATGGGCTAATCGGGGCAACTCGGCCAAGAGCTGGTACTAGACCTCTGATTCAATGCCATCTTCGGCGGCTATGTCGGCAAACTGAAGGAATAATAGATGCTCGGTTACCGCTGAATCGAAATGGTCAAACAATTCGGCTAGTCTACCTCGCTCTGCAGTTGAATCCGATTTTATAAGTTTGCTATCCGCTAGAATTTTCTCTCTCCAAAGTTCAAGAATAATATCTTCCGGAGTGTAGCCTTTCAATATGCTAAGGAGTTCGTCAAAATAAGGACAATTCTCATGAGTTAACTCGGAAAACTCAGTTAGAACCTGACGCCAGACTTCTGGTGCAACGTCGCCGGCAATGAAAACGGCGAAATCCTGGAATAGCGCACCACGGTTTACAGTTAAGCCAAACTGTTCAAACCATGCTGTTAGTGTACGTGGCTTTTCGGGCAAAGCCGATTCTTTGGATCGGCTTTGCGTTAGAGATTCGTCCACCCAAAATTGAAAAATTATGTCCGTCGTGGCGTATTGCTCAATAGGGTTGTTCCCCAATAGTTAATGAGGTAGGCTATCCTCCCCCAAACGATGGAGGGAGCCCAGCCAGGTCATTGGTTATCCGAGATGATCGGCAGATGAAAGCCTTAACCGGTGTGTCTCAGACGCAATTTGACTTCTTGCTGCCCGCCTTCAGCCACGTCTATCAACAGGCTCAGCAAAAACGCTATGAGGAGGGTGTCCAAGCTGGCAAACGCAGCCGAAAGCCGGGTGCAGGTATCAAAGGCAAATTACCCACTCTGTCAGACAAACTCCTGTTCGTTCTATATTATTACAAGACGTATCCGACGTTTGATGTTCTTGGTGCACAATTTGGTATGGTACGTTCGAAAGCGAATGAAAATCTCCATAAGCTCTCTCCCATCCTGTATGACACGTTAGTGCAGTTAGACCTCATGCCTTATCGAGAGTTGAAGACCCCAGAGTCATTGAGGGAGGCGTTGTCAGGTGTGGATCAACTGATTATTGATGCGACTGAAAGAAGCTATCGCCGGTCACAAGATGAGACGACCCAACGTGAACACTATAGTGGTAAAAAAAAGCCATACGCTGAAAAATACAGTGATGTCGATGCCGGATAAATGGATCGTCTTTCTGGGCCGTACGTTTAGTGGTCACAACCATGATTACAGCATGTTAAAACAAGAGTTCCCACCGGACTTAGACCGGTTTAGTGACGTAGAAGTTTGGGTGCACCTGGGTTATCAGGGGATTCAGTCGGACTACAAAGGCGAAATGCTTGAGATTCCACACAAGAAACCCCGGAAGAGCAAGACGAATCCGACTCCAGAATTGACGGCGGAGCAGCAGGCGGCGAATTATGCCGTGAGTCAAGTTCGCATCTTGATCGAACATGCCATCGGCGGTATGAAGCGTTTCAACATTTTGGTGCAGCGTTTCCGCAACCGCAAAGATCACTTTGAGGATGATTCGGTGGGCATCTGGGCTGGGCTAGGGAACCTGATCTTATGCTATTGAGGAACAACTCTAATGAGAATGCCCTACGGCAATCCATCATAATAATCGAGTGGCATATCGCCCAAGGAAACTTCCTCTTCGATGACGAGCCGGTCGCTATCGTCCTGGCGCAGCAGTTCGGCCAGGTAGGGATACCAGTAGAGCGCCATAGGAGCCTCCACGGGTGCCGGGCACCTCAAGCCTCACCGTGGGAGCCAGGGCACGTAGCCCCGCATGCCCGCGTCTTGTCTGTCGCTGCCATTGTGGGCAAGGAGGGGTTGCGATGTCAAGCCGGACGTCGCCGCTTGGGGAGGACATGAGATGCGGAGGCTGATGTCTCAAATTGAAGATTGATGTGACCCCTTCTTTGCTTCCTTATCGATTCTCTAACCGCATTCCCCTCATTTATTCCCTGTGGTATGATCTGATACGATGCTCATATCAAGCTGGGCATGCGATCAATAAAGGAGTTCCCATGAGTACGGAACACGTCAAAGCCGATCTGCATCGATTGGTCGATGCCTTGCCGGCGCATGAGCTGCAGGCTGCCCAACGCTTTTTGGCTTACTTATATGAGCAGGGCAGCAATCCCGTCTTACGAGCTTTGATGAAAGCGCCAGCCGACGACGAGCCGGAAACACCGGAGGAACAAACTGCTGTACAGGAAGCTCGTGAGCAGTTGGCGCGGAGCGAAACGATCCCGGATGCTGGCTTCTGGAAGCGTCTTGAGCATCAGTCTTAGGGTTGAATGGACGCTCGACACCGAGCGCGATATTAGGTTCAGCTGCTTGATCCTGAAGGGTGACGGATGCGGTGAAAAACTGACACCACACACAAGCGAATTGGAGTGTAGAAGGCGTTAACCGAATCGGTTTGACGATTGAGCAATAGAAGCCCCGAAAAAAAGAAAAAAAGGTGTGAAGAGGGATCGTTTATGCTTTGACAAGATATGGATAAAGAGTAGCCTTGTATACTCATTTTTAATTGATTCGACTTTTACAGCTATCGTGCTATAAGCGCTTTTGTATACATTGTAAATCATGGAGAAAGTCATGAAAAATAACTACAATAATAAACGTTTACAGACTCTCGAAAATAATATCGATGAAATATTAGATCTCATTAATCAATATGAAGAGAAACGTTGGTTGTCTGATGATCCAAGAGAGCAACGGAATGGCGAACGGCAAATTGCTGATTTACTTCGGCTTTTGAAGGGCTATCAAACAGAGTTATATACGCTACAGAAAAAATTCAATGAACTACAGTCCCAAGTCTCAGAAACACCCGTGTAGCAATGTCAGGATATTGGGGCGCAACTCAATGAAATAGATGGCAAACTTGATGAGCTTCTACAAGATCAGACATTCATACGAGATGCCCTCACCGACTTGCGTCGAGCCATCCTCGCATATTTCGATGATAGCCAGCAAGCTCTTCTTGTGACTATATTAGAGCAATTGAACCAGAGTCAACTGGTGATTACTCAGGATGTACTCCATGCTATCGAAACCGAGCGCATCACGGGAGGCGAGTTGCAGAAAACTTTAGACACGATGCATCAGGTACTTTCGGAGGTTCCGCAGGATAACGTCGCACTTTCTGTTCCTGAGTTAGTTTAGGCATTTGATGATCCGCAGCTTAGCTTAAAGAGCAAGTTGAAATTTTCTGTTCCGATCATCCCGTTAATTCTGTCCTATGAAGGGGAAATGTCCCTGGAAAATCGGCTGAATCTGGAAAAGGTGTGGCAATGGTTCGGTACTACATTGCGGGATAAATCATGAGCAATAACACGAATCATAAACGCATACGGACCCTCGAACATCATATCGATGAAACATTAGATCTCATTCAGCGATATGAAGATAAGCTTCGATTATCTGATGATCCAAAGGAGCAACGTGATTGTGAACAGCAAATTGCTTGCCTACGCAGTCAGCTAAACGAGCATCAGACAGAGTTAAACACACTGTCTCCTACGATTCCCAAAAGCGAACCACCGGGTAGGCGTGGTGATACGGGTCATCCGATCGAGCCGCCTCTGGGTGGTACGGTCGGAAAGGGTCGGTCGGGTATAGACCTGAATTGGTTGAACGATGTGTTCAGGTCCGACGCTGCCCCCCTGCTCCTGATTCATGGCAAGCTAGATGAACGGGCATCCGAACCTTCGCTGACGCACTATTTGACCGTGCTTTTCGAGAAGTACACGCCGCTTCTCCCACCCAAAATTCACCCCAAAGAACGGTTCTATATCGAAAAAGCGTGTCAGAACCTTCAACGACGCGACTACTCCGAACCATCATCGACGCCCAATGTAGACCTTTCATCGCAGAAAGTCTTCCCTGTCCTTGTGGGTGAACCGCCCGATGATCGGGAACTTCAGGATTTTCTTAGCAAATCGCCGCCGGGGATTCAGTTTCCCGGTATCGCAAGCAGTAGTTTGAGAGGATTTACCACGCCGAAATGCCCTGCAGATTGTGGGCTTTACTTCATGCTCAAGCAAATCGCCGATGACGCCGGTCGTGAGCAGGAGCTTAACATCGATGTAGCGCAGATGCCGCCGAAGTACGCGAATCAAGTATCTCTCTTTAATAGAGTTGTTCCTCAATAGCATAAGATCAGGTTCCCTAGCCCAGCCCAGATGCCCACCGAATCATCCTCAAAGTGATCTTTGCGGTTGCGGAAACGCTGCACCAAAATGTTGAAACGCTTCATACCGCCGATGGCATGTTCGATCAAGATGCGAACTTGACTCACGGCATAATTCGCCGCCTGCTGCTCCGCCGTCAATTCTGGAGTCGGATTCGTCTTGCTCTTCCGGGGTTTCTTGTGTGGAATCTCAAGCATTTCGCCTTTGTAGTCCGACTGAATCCCCTGATAACCCAGGTGCACCCAAACTTCTACGTCACTAAACCGGTCTAAGTCCGGTGGGAACTCTTGTTTTAACATGCTGTAATCATGGTTGTGACCACTAAACGTACGGCCCAGAAAGACGATCCATTTATCCGGCATCGACATCACTGTATTTTTCAGCGTATGGCTTTTTTTTACCACTATAGTGTTCACGTTGGGTCGTCTCATCTTGTGACCGGCGATAGCTTCTTTCAGTCGCATCAATAATCAGTTGATCCACACCTGACAACGCCTCCCTCAACGACTCTGGGGTCTTCAACTCTCGATAAGGCATGAGGTCTAACTGCACTAACGTGTCATACAGGATGGGAGAGAGCTTATGGAGATTTTCATTCGCTTTCGAACGTACCATACCAAATTGTGCACCAAGAACATCAAACGTCGGATACGTCTTGTAATAATATAGAACGAACAGGAGTTTGTCTGACAGAGTGGGTAATTTGCCTTTGATACCTGCACCCGGCTTTCGGCTGCGTTTGCCAGCTTGGACACCCTCCTCATAGCGTTTTTGCTGAGCCTGTTGATAGACGTGGCTGAAGGCGGGCAGCAAGAAGTCAAATTGCGTCTGAGACACACCGGTTAAGGCTTTCATCTGCCGATCATCTCGGATAACCAATGACCTGGCTGGGCTCCCTCCATCGTTTGGGGGAGGATAGCCTACCTCATTAACTATTGGGGAACAACCCTATTGAGCAATGGTCAATGTCGTGTTGATACTGAGTGCTTGATCCAGTTGATCGATAAGCTCCTCCACTTGCTTAGCGGTTAACTGTTTAATCCGGTCGGCACTCAGACGCGAACCGGTGTTTCGTAAAATGATGTTTTGGACACTCAGAACATTGGATGTCTGTTGTTCAACCAACTGGCATCGTTTGCGCAAGCAATCTCGAACGGCTCGCGTGGCTTTGGGGTAAATGTACCCTTGCGGTAAGATACCCAGTCGTAACCTATGAGCTAACCACTGAGCGTCCGAATAATCATTGGTATATTTAAGTCCCTCATATTGTTGAATGGCTGAGGGGTTGGCCAGATGGACGCGATACCCAGCATCCATCAAACCATCAACCAGCCAGTACCAGTTGTAGGTCGATTCGACGACAAGTCCCTTGATCCGATCCTGATACGGCGCCAACGATTGCAGGATGAGAGCAAGTTGATTCATCAATCGTTTTTGATAGACGACCTGATCGTACTCATCAATGAGCGTGATGACGTTGTTGTTGCCATGGAGGTCAATTCCACCGTATAGTGACATCGCGGTCTCCTCGTCGAGCTAGGCAGCTGATGATTGGTTTTCCCTCATCATACTGTAGCGCTCGATTGAGGAGCCTTCTACATGATTATCAGATGTATTTGCATTCCGTTGTTGCGCTACGATTCCCAGTGGTACAAAGGAGTTTAGATGTCTGAAATCGAACTCACTGAAGCTCAGCACCAGGAAACAAAAGACATTCTAGCCCTTGTGGTGGGTGGTCAGCACGTCGTGCTGACACACGACGGTGTCGAACTGGCGGGGATGATTCCGATGGTCGATCTCGACAACCTGCATGCCTTTGAAGACGAGATCGACAACGAGCTGGCCGATCAGGCGCTGGCCGAACCCGGCGAGTCTATCCTCTACGAAGATGTGCGTCAGGAGCTGGGACTCCAGTGAGATACCGGGTCGTCTTGCGCAACGCCGCCCGGCGCGACTTGGCAGCGCTTCCGCCTGCCGTGCAGCAGCGGATTGACCCGCACATCATGGGGCTTGCCGACAACCCACGGCCCTCGGGTGCGACGAAGTTGCGAGACCGGAATAATCGCTACCGCATACGCGTCGGCGATTACTGCATCATCTACGACATTGAGGACGATGTTTGCATCGTCACGGTGGTCCAGGTTGGCCCACAGGGGCAGCGTGTACGAACGCGAGCGCCGTCGTCACTGACGTAATGAGGAAAATCGGAGGCAGAAGCGCCCGGACATGATAAACAAGGGATCCACGAAAAACGCGAAGAGACGCGAAGCGAAAAGGCCCCTGCCCCGTCTCCTTGTCTTTCCCCCGCCTTTATCTTTTCATCCCCCTCGGGCATAGTGCGCCGCCCCCAAAAGCGGCGCCTGGGTGTTGAGGACGACCCGGACTTCCAGGCCCTGCAAGAAGTCAGCAAAACGCCCCTTATTGGTAAACCCCTGCATGAAGCGGCCCTGTCGCAACACCGGGAGCAATTGCGGCGCAATACCGCCGCCGATAAATACGCCCCCAACAGCCATACACTTCAGGGCCAAATTGCCGGCCTCCGCCCCATAGATGGAGGCAAAGAGATCGAGGGTCGCGACGCACAACGGCTCATTTCCCTGCAAACCCAGGCGGGCGATGATCGGGCTCGGGTCGCCCTGCCGCAGGCGCTCGGACAGCCATGCCGGCTCCGAGGCATCATGACGGTCGCGCAAAAACGTGTAGATGTTATAAAGCCCGGGACCGGACAGCACGCGCTCGAAACTGACGTGCTCCGAAAATTTGGCCCGCAGATAGCGCAGCAGCTCGATTTCCTGGTCCGTGTGCGGCGCAAAACTGGCGTGTCCGCCTTCCGTGGCGATGGCGTGAAACTGGCCGCCATCCCAATACAGAATAGCCTCTCCAAGGCCGGTCCCGGCCGCAATGACGGCGACGTTGCCCGGACGTCCGGGCGACGCGCCCGGGTTGAGCACCGACATCTCATCTGATGGCAAGTGCAGCATGCCGTAGGCCGCGGCCTCGAGATCGTTGAGCAAGGTCACGCGAGGCGCTCCTGTCGCCTCGGTCAGAACCGTTTCTTCGAGCATCCAAGGCAAATTGGTTGCCGTGCACCGCCCGTTCACCACCGGGCCAGCGACGCCAAAACAACCAGCTTGCAAAGGCGCCTCGGGAGTCTCTTGCAAGAAGAGAGTCAAGATTTCCTCCAGCGAGCCGTACTCGCCACTCCCATAGGTCGCCTCGCGTACCGGGTGCAGGCCGTCTGCCGTGTCTCTGTAAAGCGCCAGCACGGTCTTCGTGCCGCCAATATCACCGGCGAGAATCATCGCCCTCTCCCTTCGCGTTCCTTCGCGCCCTTCGCGTAGCCCTTTTTTATCATCGTACTGATGCGACGGACTGGCACAACTTGCCACGCCGGTATTATACCGTGGCCCGTCAACTTGGCAAATGACTCGCGCGGTTAAGGCGGCAGCGCCTCCTTTTAGCTCTCGGCATGGATCCGGTACAATATCAGCCGTCCACTTCCTCTATTTATGTGCGCGGTTTAACCCGCAGAGAAAGGACGGCCCATGAGTACGCTGACCGCCTCCGCTGCCTGGAAAGCGTTGGAACATCACCAACAAGAGATGGCGAACGTTCACATGCGGGATCTCTTCGCCCGGGATCCACAACGCTTCCAGACATTTTCCCTGAAGTGCAACGACCTCCTGCTCGATTATTCTAAGAACCGCATTACGGACACCACCATGCAACGGTTGCGCAACCTCGCGGTCGAGGCGTCTCTGCCGGCATGGATCGACAAGATGTTTACAGGAGAAAAGATCAATTGCACGGAGGATCGAGCCGTGCTGCACATCGCCCTGCGCAATCGGGCCAATCGCCCCATTCTGGTGGACGGCCAGGATGTCATGCCCGAGGTCAATGCCGTGCTCGAACACATGCGCCAGTTTAGCCACGCGGTGCGCAGCGGCACGTGGACGGGCTACACCGGCCAACGGATCACCGATGTGGTCAACATCGGCATCGGCGGGTCGGATCTCGGGCCGGTCATGGTCACCGAGGCGCTCAAACCATATGCGCAGAACGGTCTCCATGTCCACTTCGTCTCGAATATCGACGGCACCCATATGATGGAAACCGTGCAGCGCTTGCGCCCTGAGACCGCGCTATTCATCGTGGCGTCAAAATCGTTTACGACCCAGGAGACGCTGACCAACGTGCACACCGCTCGGGGCTGGTTTCTGCAGGAAGCCAAAGAGGAGGCGCACGTGGCCAAGCACTTCGTCGCCCTGTCAACCAACACGGACGCCGTGCGCGCGTTCGGTATCGCCCCCGACAACATGTTCGCGTTTTGGGACTGGGTCGGCGGCCGCTACTCGCTCTGGTCCGCCATCGGCCTATCCATCGCCATCGCCATCGGCTTCGATAACTTCGAGGAACTGCTGACCGGCGCCCACGAGATGGACGAACATTTCCGCACCGCGCCTCTCGACGCTAACTTGCCCGTGACGCTGGGTCTGCTCGGCATTTGGTACAACAATTTCTTCGGTGCGCAGACCCATGCCATTCTCCCCTACGATCAGTATTTGCACCGCTTCCCGGCCTACTTCCAGCAAGGCGACATGGAGAGTAACGGCAAAAGCATCAATCGGCAGGGGGAACGTGTCGACCTCTCGACCGGCCCCATCCTGTGGGGCGAGCCGGGCACCAATGGGCAGCATGCCTTCTATCAGCTCATCCACCAGGGTACCAAGCTCATTCCTTGCGACTTCATCGCCCCCATACAATCCCACAACCCGGTGGGGCCGCACCACACCATGCTGTTGTCGAATTTCTTCGCGCAGACCGAGGCGCTCATGAAGGGCAAGACCGAGGCGGAGGTGCGCCAAGAGCTGGCGGAGACGGGTTTGCATGGCGATGCACTCGAACAACTCGTTCCCCATAAATGCTTTGAGGGCAATAAGCCGACGAACAGTATCTTCATATCGCAGATCACGCCGCGCACTCTCGGCCAGTTGATCGCCCTCTACGAGCACAAGATCTTCACCCAGGGGGTGATTTGGAACATCAACTCGTTTGACCAGTGGGGCGTCGAGTTGGGCAAGCAGCTCGCGGATGTCATCCTCCCCGAACTCGATGGGCCAAACGACGTGTACAGCCATGATGCGTCGACGAACGGGCTGATCAATTATTACAAGCAGCATCGCTAGCCGCCGGCATCGGTCACGCGGCACTTGTCCCCTGGCGCAGCGGCGCGAGTTGTGCCACAATGGCAGTCACAGAATTTGCGGCGAGGTTCCTTGGAGCAGCCTCAGACCGAGCCAGAGCACGGCCCAGAGGCAGCCTTCCCGATTCGAGCGGTATGAGTACTGAGGCAACATTAAATTTATATCTTTCCCCTGGAGAAATATATAAAGGTAATCATGCCCAGGCATTTAGGCATGTCAGAAAGGACGTTATGACAGGTAATGGCCATTTTCCTCTATCCAAGATCAAAGTACTCGATTTGACCCGCGCCCGAGCCGGCCCGACTGCCGTACGGCAGCTCGTCGATTGGGGCGCCGATGCCATCAAAATCGAGATGCCCGGCGGGCGTACCGGGGATGGGATGGGCGGCAATCGCAGCGGCTTCGATTTCCAAAACTTACATCGGAACAAACGGTCGATGACCCTAAATCTCAAGCATCCCAAGGGCGTTGAGATTTTTAAAACGCTAGCCAAAGACGCGGATGTGATCGTGGAAAATTACCGGGCGGATGTGAAGCATCGTCTGGGCATCGACTACGAGGCCATCCGGCAGATCAACCGCGGCATTGTGTATGGCAGCATCTCCGGTTTCGGGCAGGACGGACCGTACCGCGACCGGCCCGGGGTGGATCAGATTGCGCAAGGACTGGGGGGGTTGATGTCCATTACCGGTCTACCCGGCCAGGGTCCGGTGCGGGTGGGGATTCCCGTTGCCGACTTGTGTGCCGGTATTTTCCTGGCGCAAGGCATCCTCGTGGCGCTCTTGGGGCGGGAGTCGACCGGCGAAGGCAAGTGGGTGAGCACGTCGCTTCTCGAAGCCATGATCTCCATGCTCGATTTTCAGGGCTCGCGCTGGACCATGGGCGGCGAGGTGGCGCCGCAGGCCGGCAACAACCATCCGACCGGCATTCCGACCGGCGTGTTTGAAACCCAAAACGGGTATATCAATATTGCGGCCAGTGGGAACGATATCTATCAGCGGTTTTGCAGCGCCATCGAGCGGGAAGACCTGGTCACGGATGAGCGTTATGCCACGTCAAGCGCCCGTTTGGCCAACCGCGACGAGCTCAATAAGGTGCTGGCGGCGGAAACGCGGAAGAAGACGAGTGAGGACTGGATCAAGATACTTAACGAGGCCGGCGTGCCCTGCGGGCCAATCAACACGATCGATAAGACCTTTGACGATGATCAAGTTCGGTTCTTAGAGATGGCGCAGCCGGTGCATTCCCCGGCCTTGGGTGACCTGACGATTTTGGGACATCCGGTCAGTTGGAACGGGAAACGCAATCCGGTGCGGAATGCGGCGCCGGAATTGGGACAGGACAATGAGGCCCTCCTCACGGACTTCGGGTTCAGTCAGGCGGACATTGCCGGCTTGGAAAAGGATGGTGTGATCTAAGCGGGATCAGGATGAAAACGGGATCCGCGAAGGGCGCGAAGGAACACGTGTGTCTTGGTCCTTCGTGACCTTTTCTTCGCTCTCCACCGCATGCGTTCAAAGGGAACGGCGCCTACCCGGCCCCCTGGCGCAACGTAGGCAGAGGCCGCGGGGCCGGCGGCGTAGATGCTCACGCTGCAGCAAGACCCACTCCTCAAACGCGGGTGCATGGCGCACATAAAACCCGTCCAGGAAATCCACTGCCTGATGCGCTGGAAACACCCTGAAGTAAAAAAGAGAGCAAGTCTTGAATTTTGAAGTTTCGCATGATTCACCATCTCATGACCACGGCCTTGATACTGTTGCGCCAACACCTCGGCGGCTTGCTCGACACGCCGGAGCAGCACATTGTGGCGGCGCCAATGCCGGCGCTAGACCGAAGTTCCTCCCGTGATTCGGCGACAACTTGTTGAAATAAAAACTCAAAAGCCTGAAACGAATTGACCT
>CBCXVS010000148.1:0-18246 GCA_965178525.1 uncultured bacterium
CGGGACAAAGCGTCAGCCGTAGGCGGCAACCCACCTCCACGAGCTGGCCGGTTGACTCGTGGCTGATTTTGTGCGTCTAATGTAACCTGATGGAATCTCACAGCATATGCAGCGCAAGGAGAATGGCATGCACGTCGGCTATGCGCCCATCTTTCAGAACCCCAATAATGCCCTGTCCGACGCCGAAGTTTATCGCCAGGAACTGCGTCTGGCAGAGATGGCCGAGCCTCTCGGATTCGACTCCGTGTGGTCGGTGGAACACCACTTCACCGATTACACCATGTGTCCGGATGTCGTGCAGTTCCTGTCCTACATGGCAGGTAAGACGCAGCACGTCAAGCTCGGTTCGATGGTGATCGTGCTGCCATGGCATGATCCGATGCGGATTGCCGAGCAGATCTCGCTGCTCGATCACCTCTCTGGCGGCCGCATGATTCTGGGCCTCGGTCGCGGCCTGGCGCGCGTCGAGTATGATGGGTTCCGCATCGACCAGAACGCAGGACGGCAGCGTTTTGTCGAATATGCCGAGCTCGTGTTGTGCGGCCTCGAGGATGGCTACATCGAGGGTGGCGCCACCATCCAGCAGCCGCGCCGTGACATCCGGCCCTATCCGCTGTGCTCTTTTCGGGGGCGCACCTACGCCGCAGCGGTGTCACCCGAATCCATGCCCATCATGGCCAAGCTCGGTGTCAGTCTGCTCGTCGTACCGCAAAAACCCTGGGACGTGGTGGAGAAGGACTTCGCCGTCTACCATGATGTCTACCGTGAGGTGAATGGGACCGAGCCACCGCAACCCTTCTGTGGCGGCTTTTTCTTCGTAGACGAAAACGCTGACCGAGCGGAGGCAATGGCCTACAAATGGATCGGCGCCTATTACCACACCGCCATGAAACACTACGAGATGACGTCCGAGCATTTTGGCTCGCATCAGGGCTACGAATTTTATCGCCACGTGGGCCGCTACATCGAACGCCACGGTATGGACGGCGCCGCGCGTGACTTTGTCAAGCTCATGCCCTGGGGCACGCCCGAGCAAGTGCTGGACAAGCTCGCGTTTATCCGAGACAAAATCGACATGAACGGCATCATGTGCCACTTTAGTTACGCCGGTATGCCCTATGACGAGGCCGAGCGCAACATGCAATGCTTCGTCAAGCACGTCTTGCCGGAGCTGAAACAGTGGGACACCACGCCGTTGGCGGAACCGGCAGCCCTGGCGCAGCCGACCTCGGTAGCGTAAGTACGGAGGCAAAATTAAATTTATAGCTTTCCCCTGGAGAAATATATAAAGGCAATGATGCCCAGGCACTTAAATCCGTAAACGAGCAAGGAGGCATGTGGTGCGCGATCATCAGAGCCAGATTCGTGAGGAGTTCTCCCGGCAAGCGGATGCCATGGCTGTGGCGACGATCTTCACCGACGCCCAGATTCTCAGCCGCATCCGGGACGCCGCGCATCTGACGCCATGCGCCCGCGTGCTCGACGTGGCGTGTGGTCCCGGCCTTGTGGCCGAAGCCTTGGCGCCCGATGCCGGCACGGTCGTGGCCGTTGATCTCACGCCGACCATGCTGCACCGGACCCGGAGCCGCTGCCAGGCGGCCGGGCTGCCCCATGTCCACTGTGCGCTCAGTCAGGCTGAAACCCTCCCCTTCGACGATGGCGCCTTCGATGCGGTGGTGGTGCGCTCGGCGCTGCACCATTTTCCGTACCCTGCGGCCGCATTGGCCGAGATGGCGCGTGTGCTCCATGACGCCGGGCGGCTCGTTATCGTCGATGTGGTCTCGTCAGAGGAACCTGAGGAATCCTCGCTCCACAATGCGCTGGAAGTCCTGCGCGATCCGTCGCACATCCGCATGCTGCCGCAGAGCGAGATTGGCGCCATGCTCCGAGAGGTGGGACTCGACATGGCGCCCCCGGTCATGTGGACAAACCGGCGGGAGTTTGACGAGTGGCTCCGGATCACGAATGCGCCGGAGCGAATCGCGCCGCTGTATGCAGTCATGTCGGCGTTAGCGAAGTCAGGCGTCCGGGCGGGTATCGATCTGCGTCTCGAAGACGAGCAGGTTGTCTTTGAGCATCGTTCGCTTCTCATCACGGCGACAAAGCCCTGATCGGGAGTCACGTCGAGAGGGTTGTTGCCGTCACACTTCATTTATCCTATGAGCTGCGCTTTTCCCACTTGATTTCGGCCACCACCGCATCAATCGCCATTTCTATGCCCCACAGCTTCGCCGGACCGGCATCGGCGTGATTGTGTATGGTTTTGCGCTGTTCTCCTCGAACTGCACTGGTAATCGCCGACGGGCTATCGACTACGTCTTTGGAAAAGCGTTCCATCAAGTCAAAAAAACCCTCGGACTGCAACAGCCGAGCAAGTTGGAGAAAGCGAGACAGGTGGATTTTGCCTTGATAGGCGCCGATGCGTTCGATGTGGGCTTTGCCAGTATAAATAGCCGTGCCATCGCGCAGCAGCACCACGCGGTAAACTGGACAGGGACCCTTGCAGCTCGTGCGCTCCAAGGTGATTTCCGTGATTTTCGGCTTGTCTGCAGAGAACGACAGGGTAGCAACGCTTAGCATGGCTATGATAAAACAGAACAGAGCGAGCGAATCAACCCGGTTCATTTTCTCAACTCCTTGTATTTTGACGACAGGGTTTGCTTCATCAACCCGCGCCGCGTGAGCTGGAATGAGTTGGCATACTCGACAGAGACGGGACAACGAAAATTGACCCCATCGAGTATACGGGCCAGCGCCAGTGTGGACGTCACTCTGCGGACAACAAGCTCATCGTTATGGGGGTCTTGGCCGTAACCGTGGCCGTAAGCGTGTAGGACGCCGGGCTGGGGCCTAGGTTACGGACCGTCATAAAATACGTCGTTTGAGCAATTGGCGGCGCGCTTGCCGCGTCAACGGCGATGATCTCATTCCCAGTGAAACCTTCAGATCGATACGTGAAGAAGACGCGGCCATTCTCCAGGACGCTTTTGCCTTTTCGGACAAAGAGATCCAGGTCCTGGGCGCCACTGCCGGCCAGCTGGATGGTCAGCGTATCGGGTACCTGCCCCACTGGGCTCGCTACTGTCACCGCATGCTGCGTGGGGTCAAACCCGACTGGCGCATTCATCCGCACGACGGCCTGTCCGGAAGCGAGCACGACGGTACCGGCTGGCAAAAGAGCCGCTTGCAGCGTGTAGTCCGCCCGAACGATGTTATCCAAATTTTCGACTGCAATGAAGTACTTCCCTGCCTGCAGGTTGTCAAGGCGGATGGTCTCATTTCCTTCCGGTCCAGTCGAGCTGATATCGGCCATCACACCCGGGCCGCCGCTGAATGTATTCGAACCTGTGACCCGGGCGCCAAAGCGAGTATGCAGATCGACATCGTTGTTTCCTCGAAGATCCAAGACTAACGTGGACCCCGTCGGCGCGCCAGTCGGAAGGTTGACCGAATATTGGGTGGAGCCGTTCAACTCCGTATCGGCGATGGCTTCAGAGCGCGAATCGATCACGGTCTCCCCCAGATCTAAGGGAACCTCCAAAATCGTTCTCACCGTATAGCCCATCGCATCGAGGGCGCGCAGGTCATTGGGCAGTAGCACATCCAGAAAACCTGCTGATCCGGTAGGATCCATGATGCCGATGTAGACACAAAATTTTGCACCTCATCTTTCCAGTGACTGGCTTGCTGCCCATCTCCGCCAGCACCGGTTGAGAGGCGCAAGTCTTGTCCACCAGCGAAAAACACCTGATCGCCCGTTTCCGTCATGATGCGTGGCGCCGTTCCGAACGTTGCCGTCGTCGTGCCTGGCTGGAACCGGAACAGATCCCAGGGGGCCATATTCGGAGGTGTCGGTTGGCGGTCAACCTGTGAAATAAACCCGAGGATATGTCCGAGTTCATGGCTCGCGGTGCCCAGAAAATCCAACCTATCCGCGTCAATACCATTGTCGGGCGTCAAATCCCAGTTGAAGGCGGAGTTAAAACCAATATTGGGCACAAACCTTGTGGCCTCTGCATCGCCCGCTACCCCGATCGCCCGTGCATTCGTGATGGCGATAACCATCTGGTTGAGTGCGCCGCGGTCTGTGGGAACATTGCCCATCGGTAAGGACGCGAGCAGCGGTCTTTCTTCCGCGGACGCGCCCTCAATCAACATGCTGCGGACCTCCGGATAATTAAAGGGACCAATGACCCTTGCAGATGCCGATCCAAGGATATTAGGGTTGGGAAACGGGACGCCAAACCGGGTCTCGCCAAAATCCGCTTCAATCGTGACGGTGAGCGGCGCGGTAATGAGAGCTTCCCACATTTGCGCGGCTCTTTCAAAGAGCGCTAGAACCTCGGTATTATTCCTTAACTGATCGGTGACCCTCAAGTTGAGTTGAAATCCGGTCTGCTGTTGCTGGCCTTGGACAGCATCTGAAGAAGAAAGCGCATAAAGCGGTTCATCTGCATCGACGATCATCGACGCCATCTCCAATGGCGCTGCCGGACGACAGATGATTTTTCCGTCAACCAACTCGACCACGGACATGCCTGATCCGTCTAGAACTTCCTCGTATACGTGATCTTGTGTGGCGCTCAATGGCATGGGGTGGAACGCCACGAGCAGGATCACCCATCCCATGAGGATACGGGTAACGTAGGGACTGACCCATTGACGCATGCGCGGTAGAGTCGATAACGTCGTTTTGGAGGTGCGGCTGGCGCGGAGCTGACAGACGATTCGATACATGGGAACTCCTTTGAGGCCGTCTGGGAGAGTGATGTGAATAGAAATACGGGGCACACATGACGTCACATCCTGCCAGGACGGCCCAGGCATTCGCATGCGCTAGCGCTGTCCGATGTGCGTCTCATGGCAGAACACGCTTACATGCTAAGGAACGCCTTAGACAGCGGCGATCACGACAACGTCTATGGACCTTCATCCCATCTATGTCATGATACAGGATTCACGTCGATCATAAATACCATGCACGATAATGTCTTGCACTTATGACGATACGTATCAACGGCAGATAGACACCAAGATCATACGTTCATTCAGTGTATGAACATCTCCGACGGGATACTTACATAGACTCATATGTGATGTCAATTCCAAAAAACCTTCCCAGATCTTTCCTCAGCCAGTCATTGACTATGGTTTCAACCTCAGGCATCCGCCTCCAGCGGCGCCCAGTCCCCACGGACTTGCACACCCCGCGCCTGCCTGGCCACCACTATGCGCCACTGCATGATAATGTAGTCAGGCTTGAATAGCCGCTCGCGGTGCCACCAATCCTCGTTTGCATAGGCATGATGCGACCATTTGCGGGCGAAGGCATCGAAATTGTTGAACCCCTCCGGCTCCGTACCCGGTTCCTGCCAAATCAGCTTGGACAGCTCCTCAGCTTCGGCGTAAAAGGCATCGCGCTCCTCAACGGTCTTGGCATGCGCCGCATGCAGGATCATATAGGCATGATAATGTTCATCGATGGGAACGTACCACTCGAAGTGCACCTTGCCCGCCTTGGGAAATCCTTCTACCTGCAAGCCACAGGGCATGTAGCACCCAACCCAGCCGGCGCGTGGGTCGGTTTGCACCACGGCCGGCGCATCCTTGGGCCACAGAGGGACGCGTACTTCCTGGTTCTCGACCTCCATGGCGTAGACATTGGTGTCATCCTGTTTGACGATGCCCTTGGGCTCGCCGTCTTTCTCCAGGAGCTGGACAATATCCTTGCTGGAAGGGTAGGTTCCGAAGGGACGAATGCGGCCGGATTGTTGCATCCCAACCCAGTTGCGATGGCCATAGATGTGCGCCGCGTCAAAACCGTTTTCCGCGGCCACGCGCCAGTTGCACTTGATCTTGTAGCGCACGACCGGATAGGTCACGAGGTGCTTGTCCCAAAAACGCGGCTGCGTATCCTCGCGGATGTCCACCGGTTCCCCATCGCCGATCCAGACAAAAATGACCTGGTGCCTCTCGAAGGTAGGGTAGGATTTGAGGCCGACTTTGCCGACCAACGCGCTATCCGCTTCGGTCAGGATTTGCACGAGCTTGCCGTCGCGCCAGTCGTAGGTGAAGCCGTGGAACCAGCAGGTGAGGGTATGGTCGGTATAACACTCGGGACGCGGCGAAAAGGGCACGCCACGGTGCAGGCAACGATCCTCGACGCAGTAGACTTGGCCGTTGATCCGTTTAAAGAAGAGGCGCTCCCCAAGAATTGTCTCGGGATGCATCTCGCCTTCTTTCACGTCATGCGAAAACAGCGCCGGATACCAATAGTTGCGGAGACCGAGTTCCGCTTGCAGATAGCGCTGCCATGGCTTGTCCCGCTGCCCCCGCTCGACCTCGTGCTGTACCGGGTCCGGCCTGGGTTGTTCCTGGTCCATGATTGCTCCTTCGCTCTCCCGTCTTTATGCCAGGCCGACATCGGCGCGGCGACGCGTGCAGGTATCCACGATGGCGTAGATGATCGCGCGGGTGACCCGGGTCAGATCCGGCACATGGCTGACGCCCAGACCGCCAAACCCCTGCCATTCCGGCGCAATGGTGGACACGGGCGGATAGCCAAGACGCGCCGCCGGAATGCCCAGATTGCGGCGTGCCGAGGCGTCCGTTTGCCCACTGGCGCCCCGGATGACCTGATGTGGCTTGTCCTCGACGAACTCCCAGCTGCGCATGGCGGATTGGATGATCCAATTTTCCGGATCGGTATGGGAGCCGGGATAGGCCGCGATCATCTCCCCTCCGGGCGCCGCAGGCACGGCATGACGACGCCTATGCATGACCTGGGGCGGCTTGCAACAACCCATGCGGCAAGCCGCCACCTCCGCCAGGGCTATAGGATCCGTTTAGCCAAATTCGTCAGCGGTTTCAAATGCGGCCGAATCTTCTGCGTCCATTCCGTGTTGGCGGCCTTGGACCAGGCATCTGTGCTCATCACTTGTTCATTCTCCATCTCGTAGAGCGCCAGATATTTGGCGCCAGTGCCCGACAGGCTGCAATAGCGCCGCGCACAGGCCACACCGGGGACCGACGCCAGCTTGGGCAAATGATCCTCGTTGTACCACCGGTTGAATTCGTCTTCGACATTGGCCGCAATATCCAAGCGCACGGACAGAATAAAGGGCGCATGCGCCGCCGGGGGATCACCACAGGCAAAGATCTGTTCGTACACGTTGCGGGCCGCCACCTGCAATTTGGGCGAGATGCGTTTATCCCAGTCGTTGGGATTCGCGCGCAGGTTGGCGTATTCCGGTGTCTCGAGCACGCTGGCGTCGTCCAATTCGTAGAGCGCCACGTATTTCGGCTCCCCCTTGAGGGATTCATACCGAACGGCGCTCTGAAAGCCGGGAATCGCTAGCCGTTCCGGAATATGTTGGGTGTTATACCACTGATTGAAATCGTCCTCGATCTCCGCCGGAATATCGGCGTACACTGCCAACAAATGCTTGCCTCGCGTACCAGCCATGATCTGCCCTCCTGTTGTGGAAACCCATGCCATACGCGGTCATACGTCGCCTTATAGCATAAAGCCTCCCAGGGCAAAAAGCCCAGGAGAAAAATCGGATTTTTTCCTCGATAGCTGCCCAAATGTGTAGTACAATCACGGAATTGCCAACGGGATGGAGGCAACGACATCGAGACAGAAGGAAAGCCTATGCGGCTACAACGTCATATGCGGGCATTTTGGTGGTTTATGGAGGGCCGGTTAGCCGGCATGGCGCGCCCCGGTTTTAACCGCAGTCATTGGTCCGATCTGTCGTTGGAGGAGGCGATGGTTTTGAGCTGGCTAGGCAAGCAAACCGATCCCGCTCCGGCGCTTGACGATTTGTGGCAGTATTTCGAGCATTACGGGCCGAAGGTCGCGCTCTTCTACGATCTTACGAACGCTGAGTTCAGCGAGCGGCTGAGCCATCTGCATGAACGTCAAGCCCTGCTCGCGGTGCTGGAGAGCTTGAGTGCGAAAACCCATATGTTCCACGATGTATCCTGGATCGATGAGGATTCGCAGGCGCGGTTAGGTGTAACGTATAACATGCAACGTCTGTATGACGAGGTGGCGCTACTCAAACAACATGGGATCTCTGTGCTCATCTCGCTCTTGGAGCACCCTCTGGATCACCACATCCTCAACGAGCATTTTACGGTGCAGCATCTGCCCATCGAAGACGCGACACCTCCAAGCCGTGAGCAAGTCTTCCGCTTGGCCGAGATGCTGCACTCGAATCTCGCCACGGGCCGCAACGTGGCGGTCCATTGCCTGGCCGGCGTTGGCCGCACGACGACCATGCTCATCGCTGCCCATCTGGTACAGGGCTACGCCCTACACGATATGACGGCTTGGATCCGCCGATGCAACCCGTATTTCTTGTTCCGTGGGAGCCAAGCGAGGTTCGTCTACGAACTTGCCGAGGATATTGCCAGTGGGCGTGAGGCAGTGCTACCCGCCCCATCGAGATAACCCCTATGCCAACCACTTTGACCTTTGACGATTCGCAATACCCGGTCCGGGTGGCAGCCCAGCTCCGCCACGGGTTGCGTACACGACACCTGCCGATGAAATTTCTTTATGATTCACCCGCGCAGGCACAACGCTGGTTGGCGTATCATCAAGCCTACTCACCATCGCGTACTGAAGCCGACCTGCTCGCCCTCTACCAACAGTCCTTTCAGGCCGCGCTGCATGCCCTGCAACCCACGTCACTTCACTACATCAGCCTGGGATGCGGGGGCGGGAGAAAGGACGCCCTGTTTTTGCAGCAAGCATGGCGTCAGTTCACGCATCTCTATTTCACCCCCACTGATATCAGCGCTGCGCTCGTGCTGGAAACGATGGTACACATCCAAGAGACCCTGCCGGCCTTGCCATGCTCGCCGCTCGTGCTTGATCTTGAGGCGCAGCCAGACCTCACGGCTGCGTTTGCGGCACACGAAACGGCGACAAGTCAGCGTCTGCTCTCCTGCTTTGGAATGCTTCCCAATTTCGATTATCCGATCTTTTTGCCTTATGTGCAGCGCCTCATGCGTCCCGCCGATCGGCTGCTCATCTCCGCCAACCTCTCGCCGTTGCCCTATCCGGACGCTTGCGCCCACATCGTGCCGCAATACGATAACCCCTTGGCGCATGCCTGGTTTGCCGGTTTGCTGGAGAGCCTGGGTTTTCCCATGCCGCAGGTCCACATCGCCGTACAAGCAGCTCCCCTCCACAGGGATGGGCATATCTGGCAGATCCGGGCATTTGCCACGTTTGAACAACCGGTCACCATCACCGTGTACGAGGAATCTTTTACCTGTACGCCCGACGAGCCCCTGCAGCTGTTTTTCTCCACCCGCTTCACGCCCCAGGTCATGCCCCGCGTGCTCGCCGATGCGGGCTTGCGCGTCATCGAAACATTTCTCTCGGCCTCACAGGAGGAAGGCATTTATCTCTGCGCCGGCTCAGCCTAAATTCCAGGCCCCGGTCACCAGCAGATTCGTGCCGGAAACCTGTCGCGCCGACTCTGAGAGCAGATAATCCAGCGCCCCCAAGATATCCTCAAAACGGCCGGGTTGTCCCGCCGGCAAGTCTTCTGGAGGCACACCGACGCTGTTCTCCAAAAATCCCGGCGAAATCATGTTGACCGTGATTCCTTGTGGCATCAGAAGTTGGGCATAGCTTCGCGTTAAGACGTGCAACCCGAGCTTGGCAATGTGATAGGGCGTCGCCATCACGCGTGCTTCGATCCGGTCGCAGCCGGAATCGCCCAGATTGACGATGCGGCCGGGAGGGCGCGCCGCCTGCAGCAATGGCAGCGCCAACTGGGTGAGATGAAAGGTTGTGGTACAGTTGAGGGTTAACGCGGTCTCCCATTGTTCCAAGGTGATGCGTGGCAGCCGTTCCAAAGGATACCAGCCGAGATTATTGACCAGCACGTGGAGTTCCGGCGTCACCGTGGCGATCTGCGCCATGAGCTGCGTCCGGGCCTCAGGTTGCAACATATCGGCCTGCAAGGCTAATGCCTCTCCGCCCTCGGCAGTGATGTCCTGCAGCAGCGTCTCAGCCTCCTGTTGGCTCGTATAATAATGGAAGATGAGCGCATAGCCCTGCTGGGCCAGATGGCGTACGAGCGCCCGGCCAAGGCCCTGCGCGCCGGCAGTGACGAAAGCGTAGCGGCGTGTCATAGGCATGCGAGCAGAAAAGGGTTTATCATGTCACGGCGTATCAACGGGTGGCCTCGCTCTGCGCCAAGGCCCTGAGCGCCACGGCCATGTCACGGCTGAGGTCGCCCAGCGCCCGGCTCAGCGCCGCCACCAGGACCCGGTAATCCGCTGTCTCGACGGGGAGCGTGAAGCTGGACGTCTTCCGCATGCGTTCACGCTTTTGGGAATCGACAATCTGCCACTGTGCGGTGAGCACACCGCGCTCACCCATCGTCCCCTCGAATCGGGTTATACGGACAAGAACCTGAAAAGTCAATGCGGCCGATCGCGGCCAGGGGTGGGTCACAACGTAGTCTGTCGCGAGCAAAAGCGACAGATTCTCAGCCAAAACACGCGTGACATTGTCCTGCAGGGGTTCGGCCCACTGGTCAAACTCTGCAAACCGGAGTTCATGCCGACCCATGCGGGCGGCGATCTGCGGCCGATCCAAATACCGGGGTAGCTCAACGGGGCCAACTCCAATGACGATATCACGTCTATCGCCTGGGAGGGGTTGCAAGCGCGCCGAACTCGGCAGGGCTGTCAAAATATAAAACCGTGTTGGCGCCGTGCTCGCACAGCCGCCTAATAGCAGGAGAAGACCACCGAGCAAGACCGGGTATCGCCCAAAGCGCCGCGCCATCATCTGCCTTCGGTTCGACTTTTGCCCCGCAGCAAGGCTTCGGGGTTGCGTTGGAGATACTCTGCGAGCAGGCGAATCGCACGCGCCGCCCCTTCGAGGGACTCCAGAGTCTGCGCGAGATCATTCACCACGAGGGAATCCGATCCGGCCAGGTCCGCTGCAGCGGCGAAGGCGCGCTCGGCTTGCTTCAGGGTGGGCGAGGCCGCCCCTTCGAGCCTGCCTAAGGTCTGCCGGACCTGCCGCAGCGCACCACGCGTCTCCGCCAGGGTGTCCTGCGTACTCCCGATGAAGGGGTCAACCTGACGATCGACATGCTGTACCAGCCGCTGCACCGCTAGCAGTGTCACCTGTGCGGTCTCCAGAGTAGCCGTTGCCGTATCGGCTGTATCGTTGAGCTTCTCGACAAATTGCGGAACGTCAGTCAACATCCCAGCGAAGGCCTGATCGGCCTCCTGCAGGATCGACCCCAGCGACGCAAGCACTTGATCGATCTCGGGGTTGGTCAAAATGTCATTGATGCGCTGGAGCATGAGCAGAATGCCATTGAGAAGCTGATCGACGGGAAACTTCCCCAGCGCGTCCATGGCGCGTCTGATCGTGTCGACCGCCTCTTCCAGAACCGTGGGAACGGTGGGAATCTCCTGATGTTCAGTAGAAAGACTGACGAGCCTGGCCGGCGTGCGGGGATAGAAATCAAGCGCGATGAACAACAGGCCCGTCACGAAACTCTGCATCTGCCATTGGCCGCGGAGACCATGTTCGATCAGATCGTCAATCTCATCCGGCGTGCTCGATGAGGCAGGGGAAATGGTACCGTCTGTGACTTCATTGAGCCGTTTCGGCTTGACCTCAATGAGAACCTCAATATAAGCCGTGTAATCCTGGGTGTTGTACAAAGCCCGAACATTTTTCACTGTGCCGACTTCAACACCGCGGAATTTAACGGGCGCGCCCACATTGAGGCCATTGACAGAGCCTCCGAAATATAACACGAAGGTGTTTTTTTCGGCGAACAAGCCACCGCTGCCAAACACGAATATCGCCGCGACAATCAGCGCCAAAGCACCTACGATAAAGGCGCCGATCACGGTTGGATTGGCTTTCGTCCCCATGTGGTACGCCTCTTGGTCTTAACGAGTTGCCTGCATGCGTGCGCATCCATAGCGTCTGTTGGATAGCGGTCAAAAGGGTTGATAGAGCGCCATGACTTGGCGCACCCGATGAACCGTGCGAATTTCATGTGAACGAATCATGTGGGTGCCACCGAGGAGGGCCAGGACACTAAAGAAGGGCTCGGCGGAACGGCGTTCATCTTGCAAAAAAATCTCGGGGGCATGGGGAAGGATGTTAAAGGTCGGATAGCCGAGTTCATGCAGGCGGAAACACTGTAAGAACGTGTTGATCTGATAATGGATACGCCGCCGGCTATCCTGCAAATTGTTGTAATAAAATCCCAGCCCCGGATCAATGATACACTTGCGCACCCCAAGCTGTTCCGCTTTGGCTGTCAACTGACGAAAATATCGGCAAATCTCCGACGTCATATCCTCCTGGAAGCGAAACTCGGCCACATCGCGCACGGTTTCGCCTTGCACATAACAGAGAATGACGGCGACATTATATGTTGCCGCCAGTTCAAAAACCGCCTCGTCATAACGCGTCCCCGTCAGGTTGAACACATCGGCTCCGGCCTGGGCACAGGCATCCAGCACTTCGGGATAATAACTTTCGATGGAGACGAGCAAGCGCCGGGCTTTCAAGGCTTCGACCACGGGCAACAACCGCTCTAACTGCTGTTTGATATCGGCTCGGCGCGCATGGGGCAAGGTGGACTCCGCGCCAATATCGATCATATCAGCGCCATCGGCAGCGAGGATCTCGGCTCGCGCAATTGCCTCTTCCGTTGTCGCACATACACTTTCCCGGTACCAGGAATCCGTCGAGAGATTAATCACGCCGACCAGATACCGGGCGCGGTTAAAATCGAACAGCTGCTCACCAATATGAAAACAGCGCACGGGTTGCCCCAGCGCGTCGCGGTAGGTATGCAGCAGAGTACTGAGCACCTGGAAATCGAGCACGGCCCTATCGTCCCCTTGTCGCTTACGTACCCAAACAACATGACATGTCTATCTTTCCTCTGGAGTCGTGCAGACAGGTCATGCTGTCCGGGCGCTTAAAACGTGCGGAATAAAGAATCGCCGAGACGGTGTCCTTTTTCTGCGATGGGCATGGGTATCACGACGAAGTACCGAAACAAAATTAAATGTTTATCTTTCCTCTGGAAAAATGTATCAAGGTCATTCTGTCCAGGTACTTATGTCAGCGACTCCGCATCGACGTCGAAGACGGTCGGCTGCTGCACGGGTGTGCACAAAGCCTGGAGAATCCTTTCGACAAACTTGCGGCGCCAGGCATACTCCTCCGCCGGTGGCAGCTCAGGCTGCCCAAAGGGGTGATGAAAGCGGCCGCCTCGCACAATGCGATTGGCCCCCACCCGAGTCGCCACGGTATACAGGCAAGTCGCCAGTACCGTTGGCAGTCCCACGCGCTCACATTCCTTGGCGATCGTAGCACCGCTACGCGTGCCCGTGCCTCACGTCGCCGGCACAATGACCGCCCCGACGCCACAGCGTTGCAGCTCTGCCGCAATCTCCGCGCCAATCTTGCGCATCGCATTCAAACTGCCTAGATTGCCTACCGTGACAAAAAGCGTCTCAAGCAGTTTGCCAATCTGGCCTTCGTGTTCGAGTTCTCGCAAGGCATCGAGGGGGACAACGCGATTCGGATCCTGCAATGCGGCGGTGTTGTCATAGCCGCCGTGTACGGCATCCCATTCGCCTGGCACGAGGCGCTCCATACCGGCCATCGGATACGCCGCCCAGTGGGTTGCCCCCGCCGCGGGGAGCCGGTCGGGATTACCCGTGCGCACGAGGCCGGACTCGGTCACCACTGCGCACAGGGTTGTGGTCAGCTCCTGGAGCGGCGCTGGCGGCGGTATGACCTCAGAGGTTTCGATGGCAATCTCACTGTGATACGGCTCGCCACGCCACTTGCGTATGGCCATATCCACGGCTCGTGCCGCAGCCGGACGGCCAGTCGGCATTGTGCGGCGGACGGCCCGGGGCAAAAACCCCTCCTCAGCCGCCGATCCAATCGGCTTCCCACGGCCGCGTTTCACGGCTAAGGCCGCCATACGCTCAAGCGCCTGCGGCATGCCCACGGCACTGGCTTCCGTGGCGACGATGTAGAGATGCTTGGCGCGAAAGAGATCACTGCCCGGATTTTCCACATGCATGCCCGTGACCGCCGAAATGCCCAGGCGCTCGGCCTGCAGGCACAAACGGCCACAGGCCAGGCCATAGCGCCCGGAGCGAAACGCCGGGCCGGCGACAAAGACATGCGGCTGTAGCGCTTGTAAACGTTGCCCAACCCACGCCACGACTTCGTCTTCTTGCTCGCTAAAATACCCATCGCCACAGACAATTGTCGCGATCACCTCGCCGTGTCCGACTAGTTTCTGTGCCAGTAAGCGGCCCGGCCCCACGGCGCCTTCCTGCATCCGTACCGGTGTCTGCGCCGCTTCTTCTCCCCCCATGCCGCCATAGAAGGCATTGATGAAGTGGACCATGCGGAGCATCTCTGTCATATCACGCTCCTATGCTTCGCGTTCCTTCGCGCCCTTCTCGGATCCTGTTTTCATCTTTAAGTACTGAAACAAAATTAAATATATCTTTCCTCTGGAGAAATATATCAAGGTAATTCTGTCCAGGTACTTATGGTGTTCGGATACTTAGGCATCAACAGCCGAGAAGCCGATTTCCGACCGTTTCCAGATCGCTCCATACCAGCATTCGACGTCAAGAGGCCCGGACGCATCTTGCGGTTCCTGGGCAATGTTTGGCCGTACCATCGCTCCCCCAATCACGCGTTCCACAGCGGGGGCTACTGGCGTCCGCCATCCAATACCGCCGACACTGACGAGGGCATCCGCTTCGGGCACGTGGTCGACGACGGTGGGTTCGCTGCCATCCGGGTTGCCGGATTCTTGCATAATGGCTACGGTGCGTATTCCCATTTGCTCGCAGGCTTTGATGGTTTGCATAAAATCGATGGTATTGTTCCCACCGGTGCCCCCGATATCGGCCGTCACAATCGCCACTTGCGCCCCGCATAGACGCGCGACTCGAGCCATCATCCACCCCTGGCGTTCTTTCAAAAACTGCGTGTCCTGCCAGCCACGCCCGAGCACCACGCCAAGAAAATTGACGTCTACACCGTGGCGCCGATAGAGTTTCCGCACCATGTAGTGATGGCTATGGGCATAGGTAATCGCCCGTCCCGGCTGCCGGTAATTGCCATTGACCAAGGCGCCATCGAGCATCTCATTGGGATGCAGAATCGTCGACTCCAACCCCTGCGTATGTTTGCCGTAGAGGAAGGTGTGCGCCAGCAAGCCCTGTTGGTGTAGCTGGTTCACCAATACCACACGTGGCAGGGACGGCGCGACAGGCTGCAACGTATACGATTGCCAGGACGCGGGCGTGAGCGACGTAGTCGCCCGAGCTAAATAGACGGCGGCTTTCAGCTTGGCGCGATGCAAGGCCGCATCAAAGTCGGCATTGGTGACACCGGGCGCCGCATGGCACACTAAGACGACATTGGCCGTATCTGAAAAAGCGCAATAGGGTGCGGCAGGGCCACGCATATCGACAATGGCCTCATGGGCCGACAAGGCACCACTCGTCGGTTCCGGAAACTGTCCACAGATCAACAGCGCGAGGCCGCGTAAGCAGTGATTGCGGCCGGCACCAGCCGGCAGAGCCGGCCCGAAATAGCCCGGATATACGGTCGAGCGCCCCTGGACTTTGACCATCGGTTGTACCGCATCCAATATATGTACAATGCGGCAGGATTCCCCGGGATGGGTCAGATGCACCTCAATATCCGCCAATACCTGTGGCTCGGCAATCGTCTCCAGCAAGGACTCACGGTGCATGGTGAGGGTGCCGTTCCGGTAGGAAGTCTTGGATGCAAATACCAGACGTTGGGTGGGAAAATCTCCGACTCCGAGCCTCAAGGCGTCGGCCCCGCCTACCATATGGCCCCCCTTCGTAAGCTGACAATATAAGCTGGCGCATTATGGCAGAACTGCGGTCATGATACAAGGCGCTAACGGATCCGGTTGGCGGATGAGCCGGGAACGTCGGTCATGGTGGGACAGGGCACCCGTGCAAGCCCTTCCTTGGGCGTGCGGTCCGGAATTGGCGTGCTCTCGTTGTGGCTGCGAGCGGGTGGTCGGTTATGACATGCTACTCTTCAGCACGCCTCCTGTTGCGATGTCTGCCGAGGTGGCCAGTTCGACACGGTTGCGGCCGTTATTTTTGGCGCGATACAGGGCGGCATCGGCCGCCCCAATGAGGGCTTCCATGTCATGAACGATATCGCTGCTGGCCACCCCCAAGCTGAAGGTAATCGGGATGACGCCTTCGGCCACCACGGGCGCCTCCGCTTCGATCCCTGCCCGTAGTCTCTCGGCCATCGCCATCGCCCCGTCAGTGTCACAATCGGGAAGTACCAGCAAAAATTCTTCGCCGCCATAGCGCCCGATGCCATCATAGGGACGCACAACGTTCCGCATACAATGCGCGGCCTCACGCAGGATGGCATCGCCCGCAAGATGACCGTAGGTATCGTTGATGCGTTTGAAAAAATCGATATCGGCCAGCAGAATACTCAAGGTGCCGTCGGCACGCTTGACCCGATCGAGCTCGCGTTGCAGAATTTCGCAGATGGCCCCCCGATTCCACAAACGGGTTAAGGAATCGTGGGTTGCCTGTTCGCGTAATTCTTCCCGGACAAAAATGAGTTCTTCCTGCAAGTCGAGAATCCGTCGTCCGGCGCGTAATCGCATACGGAGTTCGCTGGAGTCGAATGGCTTGGTCAGATAGTCGTCAGCCCCAGCTTCCAGACCGGCAATAATGTCGGTCTGCTGGCTCTTCGCGGTCAGAAGCAAGATATAAATGTAGGGCTCGGTGATTTGTTGACGAACCTCGCGGCAGACCTCCAGCCCATCCATTCCTGGCATCATCCAGTCGAGAATGGCCAAAGACGGCGCCTGCGGCTGCTGCAGCGTCATCCAGGCAACACTTCCATCAGGACAGGAAACGACTTCATAGCCCCATTTGTTCAGTGTCACTTCGAGTAAACGACGGGAAATGGGGTCGTCTTCAGCGATCAAAATTTTCACGATGCACCCTTCTTTCCAAAGACGATGCTCGCTATCATGGTATAACTAGGTGGGGTTGCGAGATGCTCGCGAAGATGCGTGGACCTCAGCCAGTAATAAGTACCTGGGTATGTTTACCTGTATAATTTCTCTTGAGGAAAGATAGACATATCCTTTTGCTTAAGGACTGGCAGTCTATCCGTACAAGTTTGTATCTAACTTTCGTAGTATTTTAATGGCTAGCGACATCGAGGCTATTATCGGCAAGAGATCCGCAACTCTTTAATTGTGTCCTAAAGCTCATTTACTATGTCATATATGGCAACAGATAGGTCTTGCAGCAAGTTAAGAATGTCTTGAGAAGATATGCTGAAGCACATTTTGTATTAGCGTTCTATGGCATATTTTGCGACCAATTCATGGAGTGTTGGCCGGCTGATGCCTAATTCGACCGCCGTGCGTGTGATATTGCCCTTGTTACGTGTCAAGGCTCGCTGGATGAGATCCTTTTCCAATGCCTCGCGCGCCTCGCGCAGGCCTTGCCGCTCATACTCGGTATAGGGCGATGTCAAATCGAGATCGGCGGGCGTCAAACGTGCGCCTTGGGCCATGATGACCGCCCGCTTAATACGGTTTTCAAGTTCGCGCACATTTCCTGGCCACCCGTGCGTCTGTAAGGCTGTGATAGCTTGGCGCGTAAATCCCGTGATCTTTCGCGTGCTGTCGCTCAGGTAGCGTTGCAGAAGCGTTTGGGCTAATAAAAGCATATCGTCCCCCCGCTTCCGAAGAGGCGGTAAGCCCATGACGACGACGCCAAGGCGATAGAATAAATCCTCCCGAAAGCGCCCCTCAGCCATCGCCTGTTTGAGATCGGCATTGGTGGCGGCCACAATACGGGTGTCTACAGGAATCGTTTCCCGCCCGCCTACACGCTCTATCTGATGCTCTTGCAGAAAGCGTAATAGTTTGACTTGCAACAATAATGGCAGTTCCCCGACTTCGTCGAGGAACAGCGTCCCCGCTTGGGCCAATTCTACCCGGCCCTTGCGTTGCATATGAGCGCCAGTAAAGGCGCCTTTTTCGTGGCCGAATAATTCACTCTCCAGTAAATTTTCCGGGATAGCCCGAATGGCCTTAAGTCAAGCCAACTCCTTTCTTGATGAAGCAGTTACGCCGATTGCCTGAGACCGACTCTCCT
>CBCXVS010000149.1:0-12175 GCA_965178525.1 uncultured bacterium
CGATTGCGTTCTTTCGTTATCGAAGAGCCTGCCTCAACTGGCCTGCATCACCAAAAGTGAGGAAGAGCCTTTCAAGCATGCACAACCGAGGTACCCGACGATGCCAAAACTAACGGCTGACGAAGTCAAGAACGAGATATTGGCTCGCTTACCCATCTGCGATCACCATGACGAAATCGTGGAATATGTAGGTGACGGCGAACTGCGGATGAGGCTCCCTTTCCGCCATGAGTTCATGGGACGAGACGTTTGGCAGGACACGGGAGGTTCGGTGTTTTCAGGTCCGATGGTGATGGGGCTTGCCGATACCGCAATGTATGCCTGCATACGAACGACCTATGGCCAAAATGTAGTCGGCATCACCCAGACCATGACGATCAACTTTCTGCGGCCCGCACCGGCGATGGACTTGATGGCAAACGTACGTCTGCTTCGACGGGGACAGCGGTCACACTATCTCGAGGCCTATCTGTATTCTGCAGGCAGCGCCGAGCCCATCGCTCACGTCACCGCGACCGCCGTGCTACGCCCTGCTCTGAACCCCAAACATCAAGGCACTTAAGTACTGAGGCAAAATTAAATTTATAGCTTTTCCCTGGAGAAATATATAAAGGCAATGATGCCCAGGCGCTTAAGTTCCTGGACAAAATGAGCGACATCGTTTTTCCAGAGGAAAAATGTGAATTTAATTCGGTTCGGGCACTTAACCCGAGACACAGGCAAGAAGGAGGCTATTGTCAGTCGTATTGTTCTGTCCTATGGTGCAGAACGAACTTACCAACAAGAGGAAGCCAATGAACACCCCTTTAGCGGTGACGGAACAGGATGTGCAACAGCTTCTCCACGAGATTGCCTTCACAAGGCAATACGGTTTCGGTTTGCGGACGCTTGGCAGCGGCACGTGTACCCTGCATGTGCCGTTTCACGACGCCTTGGAACGGCCAGGAGGCATGGTTGGGGGCCATGCGTTTATGGCGGCAGCGGATGTCAGCATGTGGCTCGCGCTCATGACCCACCTGGGTCCTGCGGACCAATCGGTCACGGTGGAACTCACCACGGCTTTCTTGCAAGCGGCCCGGCGGGAAGATTTCTATTGTCAAGCGCAAATCTTAAAGATGGGAAGACGTCTCGTCTATGGGGTAGCTGAGTGTGTTAACCTCCAGGGAACGCGGTTGACCTATCACACGGTCACCTATGCACGACCAACGCGTGAAGACAAGGCGCATTGAAGATCGCTCGGGATCGTTGGGTAGTCTGACCCCGATTTAGATTGCGGTCAGCCTGCTCACGCCGTATCATCCTACCCAGATCGCAGACGGGGTTGGCGGCTTTGCGGTCTGGGAAGCGTCTCAGCTGGAGACCACGACATCGGGAGCGAGTGCCTACATTTAGTACTTCGTCCTGCCTTAGCCATGGTTTTCAACGCGGACGCACGGCTAAGATAGGTCCAATCCCCCGGGTCTGACGCAACTTGATTTCGGAGTGATCAGATGGCGAGCGATAAAGCGGCTTCGGGCCCTATCGGAAATAACCCTTTGCTTCCCCCGTGGCAGCGCTGTCTGCCTTGTCTGAGCTGGCTGCGGTCCTACCGCCGTCAGGACGCTGGCGGCGACTTACTTGCCGGTGTGATCGTGGCGATTATGCTGATCCCCCAGAGCATGGCCTACGCCATGCTCGCGGGTCTGCCGCCACAGGTCGGCCTCTATGCGAGCATTGTCCCGCTCGTCATCTATGGGCTCTTCGGCACCAGCCGCGCGCTTGCAATCGGTCCTGTGGCTCTGGTTTCACTCCTGGTTGCGACCGGCCTCAGCCAAATCGCGACGCCTGGAAACCCCGCCTACATCGCCTTGGCCCTTGTCCTCGCGCTGCTGGTAGGCATCATGCAGTTCGCCATGGGTGTGGTGCGTCTCGGGTTCGTGGTTAACTTTCTCAGTCATCCGGTGTTATCGGGTTTTACCAGTGCGGCAGCTCTGGTGATTGCTGGTAGCCAGTTAAAACATCTGCTGGGGTTGACGCTTCCTGGCGCTCACACATTCTTTCATCTGATTTACCAAGTGGCCCGACAGAGTCCGGCGAGCAATTTGGCGACGCTGGCCCTGGGTCTGGCCAGCATAGCCCTCTTGTTGTATATCCGGGGCCCGCTTGATGGGCAACTGGGCCGCCGAGGAGTACCTGAAACCCTGAGGGCGCCGCTTACCAAAGCCGGGCCCCTGGTTGTCGTTGGGCTCGGCATTCTGCTCGCTTGGGGATTTCAATTAGACCAAACCGCGGCGGTAAAGACGGTGGGAGAGATTCCCACCGGTTTACCGTCCTTGACCCTCCCCGTCATCGATTGGTCGAGTGTGTCTGTCCTGTTGCCGACCGCCCTCACCATCAGCCTGGTTGGGTTTATGGAAAGCATTTCGGTCGCCAAATCACTCGCCAGTCGGCGGCGCCAGAAAGTCGATGCGAATCAGGAACTCATCGCCTTGGGTTTGGCGAACGTCGGCGCCGCGGTGACGGGCGGATATCCCGTCACGGGGGCATTCAGCCGCTCCATGGTGAATTTCACCACTGGGGCGCATACGGGGCTGGCGTCGATCATCACAGCCGGGTTGATCGCGTTGACCGTGTTGTTTTTTACCCCCTTGCTGTATTACCTGCCCCAGGCCGTTCTGGCGGCCATCATTCTGGTGGCGGTTGCAAGTCTGATTGACTTCGACACGCTGCGACACGCTTGGCGCTACGACAAAGCCGATGCCGCGTCCTTAGTGCTGACCTTTGCCGCCGTATTAGTGCTAGGCATCGAGACGGGCATCGGAGTCGGTGTGGTCTCAGCCCTGGCGTTTCACCTGTGGCGCACCAGTCGGCCTCGCGTGGTGATTGTCGGGCGTGTGGGAGACAGCGAACACTTCCGTAATGTGCAGCGATATGAGGTCACCACGATGCCCCACGTCCTGGCCATACGCGTCGATGAAAGTCTCTACTTCGCCAACGCGCGTTATCTCGAAGACGTTTTAACTGGAGCGGTGGCAGACCATCCTGGCGTTCGACACGTCGTCCTCATCTGTAGTGCCGTCAATGCCATCGATGCGAGTGCTCTAGAAACCCTCGAGAACCTGATCGAGGATCTCCATGCCGCCAATGTTGATTTTTACCTCGCGGAAGTGAAAGGACCTGTCATAGATCGTCTGCAAAACGTGGGATTTGTGGACCGGTTTGGGCAGGAGCGCATTTTTCTCAGCACGCATCAAGCACTGCAAGCTTTAGATGTATCGTCCGACTCGGTGTCAGTCGTAACGGACCCGCAACATGAAGGTGAATCCAAAACGGGCAAGGCGTGACGCGGGAAAACCGGGGTCAGTTCTAGCCTTAATGCATGTGTCACTTGACGGGACCTGCCCCTATTAATCTCGTACCTGAGGCGATCACGCCAGCTATTCGTTTCAGGATCTGTAAAGCCCAATTGAGGTCGTTACCCCGCTCTAAAATGAATTCATTCGAGCGGGCATACCGAGGCGTGTCCTGCGACGTCAACTTCAGAAAGACGAAGCGTTTGGACTCGATGATGAGGAGCCATAATTGGTCTTTGAGGACCAACACGTCAATCCTGCCGCGGACCCTGACGCCAGCGTCTTGGGCAACAATCCGGACTGCTTCTTCCGTGCTGATATAAAAGGGCGGCAAGAAAAAGCCGGCGAGATCGAGCAGCGGGGAGACAATGGCCAGTTTTACCGCACTTTCCAGTACCGAGCGCCTCGCCAAATTCGCGTAGGCTAACTTCACCCGCTCCAGGCGCTGTATCTCGTGGTCTTGCAGTTGAGGCAAGTCGGTTTGCCACTCAGGAAAAAACGCGGCTTCGGTGACCTGCTGTAAGCCGAACTGTTGCTCCAGGTCGTAAAGCATCATCCGTTCAGCCGGAATTGTTTGTACCATTTGGCGGCATCCTCGAAGCATTTGGGAAAGGTCGTCACAACACCTGACACCGGAAAAAACGGGGGCAGTGTGAGATGCAGCAGGCCAAGCGAGATACCCATGCATCTGCAACCTTCAAGTATTGACCGCCGCTTTCACATCCCCCACCTCACCGCCGGTCACCCGCACCAAATCCGGCGGGGTAATGGCAAAGACCGCATGCGGCGTTCCGGCCGCGGCCCAGAGGCAATCATAGTGGGTAAACTCGTCATCGATATACGTTGGCAGCAGCGTGGGATGTCCGAAGGGGGGCACACCGCCGATGGCAAAACCCGTGACCTCACGGACAATCTGGGCATTGCTGCGTTGGACCTGCTTCCGGCCAACACCGCACAACGTGGCTAACTTCTTTTCGTCCAGGCGATTGGCGCCACTCACCAACACCATGATGGGCTGGCCGGCGACGATAAATACCAAGGACTTGACGATTTGCGCCACATGACAGCCAACGGCGCTGGCCGCCTCTTCCGCAGTGCGCGAACTGTCGGCAAATTCCTGCACCGTGATACTCAGGCCGAGGGCTTGAGCGGCATCGACGACTTTTTGGGCTGTAGGATGCATCGGTATTCCTGTCTGTCATGCCGTGCCGACACCGTTTGGCCCACGGCGCAGCACTTGTCCCGGCAGAGTACCCGTGTGCTCCCCCTCATCAACGACCACCTCACCGTTCACCATCACCATGGCAATGCCGGCGACATACTGGTGTGGGTCGTCGAACGTGGCCGTGTCCACAATGGTTTCCGGGTCGAACAGCGTGATATCGGCCCAATAGCCCGCACGAATCAGGCCGCGATTGACCAGCCCCAGAGCGGCCGCAGAACCGCCCGTCATTTTATAGATCGCTTGGGGCCAAGACAGGAGGCCAAGCTCGCGCACGTAGTGTCCCAGAATGCGGGGAAACGTGCCATAAAATCGGGGGTGCGGCTTTCCCTGGCCGGTCACACCATACGGCGCCAGCGACGTCCCGTCGGAGCCGACAAGCATCGTTGGCGAACGCAGGATCGTCTGCACGTCGTTTTCATCCATCGAGGTGATGAGAATACGGGTGTGGCCGCGGTCCTCCATGAGGTAATCGCACACGGCATCGAGCGGGTCGCAGGCGCGGCTGCGGGCGATGTCGCCAATCGTACGCCCGGCATAGTCGGGCTGGTGTGGCGAGATGGCAATCCGCACGTGGTCCCAGGACGGAATGCGTCCGAAATTGTTGAGACCCTGTGCTTCGATGTCCTGCCGGAGGCGCATACGGATGGCCGGCTCGGCCAGCCGCTGCAACATGGCGTCCATGCCGCCAGCTTGGATCCACGTGGGCAAGAGGTTGCGTAACGGATTGGTCGCCGTCGTGTAAGGATACTGATCGCTATCAACTTGCACCCCACGTTGGCGGGCGGCGTCAATCTCCGCCAGGAGTTCCTCAGCCCCGCCCCAATTATCGGTGCCGGACAATTTGAGGTGGGCAATCTGCACGTGCACGCCACACGCTTCCCCAAGCGCAATGGCTTCGCGGACGGCGTCAAAGACCCGATTGGCTTCATCCCGAATGTGCGAGGAATAAGCGGCACCGTAACGGCGCAACACATGGCCCAGGGCTATCATCTCGTCGCTATCGGCATAGCCACCCGGGGTGGTAAACAGTCCTGACGAAAGGCCCAGGGCCCCGGCTTGCAGCGCTTCTTCGAGCAGATCTTGCATCTGGCGCAATTCGCCGGCGCGAGGAGGCCGGTCGTCCATCCCCATGGCCATGAGCCGCAGCGTATGATGGCCCACTTGCATGATGGTGTTCACCGAGGTGGCCGGAAACGCGTCCATATAATCGCTGAAGGTGGTCTGGCGAAATTCCAGCCAGGGGGCGCTGGCCGCCAGATAGTCTCGCAGCATCTCGACTCGGCCCGGTAAGGCTGGCGCCACGGAAAAGCCGCAATTCCCCAAGACTTCCGTGGTCACGCCCTGACGAATTTTCCCTTCCGCACGTTGATTGAGGGGCAGGGTGAAATCGGAGTGCGTATGAATATCGATGAACCCGGGCGCTACGGCCAAGCCCGTGGCATCGATCACCCGATGGGCCGGCGGCCTCTCGTCAGCCGCGATGGCGCGGATGCGCCCCTCATGTATGGCCACATTGGCCACGTGGCCGGGAGCGCCACTGCCATCGATAACGTGTGCGCCACGGATCAAGATATCATCCATCGCCGCTCTCCTTCCCTCATGGACGAGTCGTGCTCATTGCATTGGGCCACCACGGGATGGGATCTAGCGCCCAGACGGGTGACAACGGCTCATGATTATAAGCCACAGCTGAGACGTGTCAATTCGATATCCCGGATGATGTACCGCACACATGCATCGGCCTATTCATTACCCCACAAGGTGCGCTCGTAGCGATCCTCCAGAGATTCCGGGAAATCGCCGGTATCGACTTGAGCCCGAATCGTCTCCCGATCGCCCCACCCGACCAGTTCGATGTACGTACGCCCCACGCCCAGCTCCATACCCTGCTCGTCATAGAGTTCCAGCCAGCCGTCATCGCCGTCCGTAAACACGTGCACGATGTAGATCGATTCGTCTGCGATGGGCATCTTGTGGAGCTGCACACCTCCCAAGTCTTTCGTTTCAACCGTACTCATGTAGTACGCCACCGCGCTGCGTACCGGCTCCGGAAGCTCCGCGTTCCGGCGATTGATGCGGTACGCGCCTAGAAACGTCTCCTCGTCATCCTCATCGGCGAGATACGCCCGGTAGCGATTTTCCCAGTATACTCTGAGAGCCTGTTCGATAGCTCCTCTGGCGTCTGGTGCTGGCATGACCATTCCTTTCTGTGGTGCAACGTCGCCCGGTCTCACGATGCCGGGCGTTGATATCTGACAAGCGCGGATACCGTGACATGGGTACGCTATGTTCCATCTCGTCTTATACGAACCCGAAATTCCGCCGAACACGGGCAATATTATTCGGCTCTGCGCCAATACCGGAATCCAGCTCCACGTCATTCATCCCCTAGGGTTTGCGTGGGACGATGCCCGGCTTCGCCGGGCCGGCCTGGATTATCACGAATGGGCTCACGTGCAGCACCATGACTCATTCCAGGCATTTTGCCACGAGATCGCGTACGCCCGATTGTTCGCCATCAGCACACGAGGCGGGCAGCTCTATACCGACGTTGCCTACCGCGAGGGCGATGCGCTATTGTTCGGGCCGGAAACCCGCGGCCTACCCACTGACGTCTTACACAGCCTGCCCGCCGAACACGTCTTGCGCATTCCAATGCAGACCCCAACACGCAGTATCAATCTCTCCAATGCCGCTGCGATTGTGCTCTACGAGGCATGGCGGCAGTTGGCGTTTGCGGGTGGGAAGTAAGCACAGAACCGTTGCCATGGATACATGATTTATCGTAGCATATGCTTCGTGTGTCATATACGACTTTTTGGAGTACATGCCATGGCGATTCACACCAGCAGACGATTGTTCACCATTGACGAATATGAGCAGATGGCCCGGGCTGGGATTTTCCGGGCAGACGACCGGCTTGAGCTGATCGAGGGAGAGATTTTTGCAGGGAGCCGTTTCTACTCAACGGCTCCCGCCATGCATCCTGGACCCAAGCGGAGACTCAAGACAAGCGCGTTATGGGGCTGGAACCAGCTTGTACACCTTATCACGATTCCCCGTCGGACCGGTGACCACAGACGTGAGGACGTACAATTCCTGGTCTGCATCCTCCCCGAACGACAGCACATACGCCCCGATACGGCCCTCCGGATGCCCCGCCACTAGGTATCCCGAGTCAAAGCAAAATCTGTCGGACCGATAAAGGCGAGATTTCCCGTATTACTGCCATCCTCGAACTGCGCCTGCGCCCCCATGACGAAACGGATGCCCTGGATGACGGACAACACATGATGCAGCGTCAGATCGTAGCGCCGAAACACCGCATCGGTTGCGCTGGCCGGAATGCCAAACGGATTCCCAAGGCCAGGCGCAACGCCGGGCGATGTGACGTCCTCTTGCCGGTTGTAGAAGCCGAACTGGAAGCGATACGCCCACCAGGCAAAGGGCTCATGCTCGAAGGTGATACCGAGTGTCAGGACCTCGATATCTCGTTCGTCAACCTCACGTATCACGGCGAGATCCAGCCCGCCGCTGGCATCGGGAAAGGCTTCATGATCGCTGCGGGCGTAGCTCCACACCCGGCGCAGATCCATTACGTCGGACAGGAGGAGGCCCATATTGCCCTGCAAAGTCGTGCTGCGAAATTCACTGCCTTCGACCGGCTCGCCATTGTCGAGACGAGATAGGAACCACTCAGGGCATAGTCCATCTCGCCGAGCTGGCCACGGAGTTGCATGAGCGTGCGCACGTACGCATCACGCCCCCCTGCCACCTCGGCGGATATCACCGGCTCGGCGCTTCCCCGCCGCGTGATAATGTTGATCACCGCGCTCACGGCATCCGATCCATACAGGACTGAGAGCGGTCCGCGGACAATCTCGATGCGCTCGATGTGATCGGTGCTGAGAGTCGAAAAATCGAAGGAGCCGCCACGGTTATTGGTGGAATCATTCACTTTGACCCCATCAATGAGCACCAGCGTAAAACTGGGATCGCCACCCCGGATGTAGACCGAGCTGACGCTCCCCCGAGCACCAGGTTGGTCAATATGGAGCCCGGCTACATTCCGCAACAGATCCGTGACACTCACCGCTTGCCGCGCCTCGATCTGTTCCCGCGTGATGACCGCCACACTGGCCGAGGTCTGGCTTAAGGGGGCCGGCGCCGCCGTCGCCGTCACCACGATAGGATCCAACGTCACAGACGACTCCCCTGCCCGCGTCCTATCCTGGGCAACCGCACGCGAAACGCCGCTATGCGCGAGGGCCAGAACGATGAATATGCCAAGCCACTTACAGACACCGCGTTTCCATCGTGCGCTCCGACTCTTCATTGGCCCATCCTTCTGCTCGCTTACCAGAAGCTTCCTCACGAGTATCGATGAGGTGTTCGCGGGGCGATTATGCCATACCAGCGGAAATCTTCATAGATGCTCGCGAGCCATCTGACTTGCCTGGGGATTTGCCCTACAACCGCGGCAAACGATACGGGATACATCCACAGAACCAGGAGGGTGGAAGATGGCCGAGATCGAGGTCTTTGCTTTGGGCGACGTCGTCTTGCAATCGGGCATGACGCTACGCGATGCGCAGCTCGCCTATACAACTTATGGCGCCCTGAATCATCGGCGCTATAATGTCATTCTGTTTCCAACTTTTTACGGGGGCCAGCACACCAATAACGAACCCATGATTGGCGCCGGGAAGGCGCTCGATCCGCAGCACTACTTCATGATCATTCCCAACATGTTCGGCAACGGGCTCTCCTCCTCTCCGAGTAACACACCCCCGCCGTACGATCGCGCCCGCTTCCCCCCGGTGACTTTGTACGATAACGTGCGCTGCCAACACCGCCTGGTCACCGAACGCTTCGGCGTCGAGCGGCTCGCACTGGTGACAGGTTTTTCCATGGGGGCGCAACAGACCTTTCATTGGGGCGCCCTGTTTCCCGATATGGTGGAGCGCATGCTGCCCTGGTGTGGATCGGCCAAAACCTCGCCTCACAATTTCGTCTTTTTAGAAGGTATCAAGGCCGCGCTCACTGCGGATGACGCCTGGCAAGGCGGCTGGTATGACACGCCCCCGGCAAAAAACGGCGCCTCTGGCAGACTCGTTTCATACGGCGTGAGAAAGCCGTGCGCGATGCGATTGATCGTCTCCGTAATACTGTCTTGCATCTGCGCTATATCGCTAGGGCTGAAAATATCGTGACCGACGGCGTAACCGCATTCTATGATCGACATGGTTTTTCTCGCTCTATGGTTGACGGTTGACACGCTGATGGCGGACGCGCTGTGCTTGGCCTCCCAGGCTCATCGTACCATCTTGACATGCCTGGATGCCATGAGGTACAGTCGTCATCGATAATTGCATACGTGACGAAAGTTGGGACGTGGCGCGCCTTGAGACGGCGTCCAGGGAAAGTGGTAGAAATCCACTGCTGCCCCGCAACTGTAAGCGGAACGAAATCTGCACTCGCCACTGAGGTGATGACCTTGGGAAGGCGCAGAGAGTAGGCCAGTGCCGCAAGCCAGGAAACCTGCCCAACTTTCTCGCTGAGGGATCCTTTCGAGGGAAAGGTGTCAGCAGTCTGTATACTGCCACCCAACCATCTCAGGTTGGGGTTTTTTGTACACACGCTTACATCGATGGCCGCGTCGTGTGTTATCCAACCTGCCCGCCTCCCTTTTGTAATGGCAAACCCTCAGCGTTTTCTCTATTTCCATAGGGTCTGACGCGCGGCCTTTCCAAAGAGGTTGCCAGAGGAGAATCACCATGACCACACGCACCCTAGCCGCACTCGTGACCGGTTTCGTCATGGCCGTCACCTTGCCATCCGTGCAAGCATATGACGTGACCAACACCGTTTCCATCGGGGGTGTACTTGCCGCAGGCTATCAGTATCAGGCGCTCGATCGGAACGCCGGGGCAGACGATGAGGGCAGCGGCGCGGCGCCTTTCCAACCCGAATTCAGCTTTCGCCCCACCGACCACGACGCGTTTTTCTTCAAGCTCGGCTTTGCCGCTGATAATGGCCTCAACGACAAGACCCCCTTCACCCTGGCCCCCTGGGCCGCCGATCTTGAAGACGATGTGAAGGACATCAATGGCCGCAATCGCGAATGGCCTTAAGTGAAGCTCTAACTGCATGTCGTGTCAACGGTTGACGCAACACATGAGGGGGTTTTGTCATGAGGGGAGCGGTCTGGGGTCGTCGCTTTTGGACGCGGGGTTCGACCCGGTTCGGACGAGAGAGGTGGACGAATAATTCCTCTCAGGGCCCCCCGCTGTCGGGTTCACTGCACCCCCGCAGAGCATCGATAACGCTGATCCGTTCAACATCCACCGGTTGATGCTTGGCCGATTGGACAATGACCCGTCGGACCAGGTTGTAGAGCAGAAGGAAAACGGTCCGTTCTTGCCGTACTCCCACCACGGTTTTGCCGGGCCGTGCATCCATCTGCATCGCAGTTTTGAGTGGTCTCAGACGCGTTGCTGCTTCCCAGCGTTTGAAGGAGGGTTCGGCCAGATCATCTTTTGAAGAGCATGGCGCATCCACTCAGGTCGTGACCAACGTGAGCACTCGCGAGCGCAAGCCGGGCTGGATCACCTGATGCCGCAACTCTGGCAGGAAAAGCGATGCAGGGAACGCTGCCAAGGTTGGGGGATCGAGCCCAGCCGGCCAGGTCTTGGGCTGGAACCCTTCCACCCGTTGGTCCTGCTGGCCATGGGCCATGATCCACCGCGAGCGGGGTAGACCTTGGCTCTGAGGGGTCGGTCGGGTAGCGGGGATCACCAAGGGCCGAGACGGGGTGAAAGCGACCATCTGTCGGGCACCGACTCGCATGAGGGCGGGCAAACCGGCCAGTCTGAGCAAGGCCATCTGGGCATCGGACGATAGGCCCCGCTCCGTCACCAGCACCTCACCTGGTTCCATGGCCGGATGCATCGGTTGGACTGGGGACAACTCGTGGGGGTTCAAAGCAGACGCCGCTAGGGGGGGGAGCAGGCCCCTGCCCGCATGGAAAAGCGCCAGCAGCCGGGCCACGGGAAAGCCACCGCCGGGCGGTTGTTCGCCGGGCGGGCCGACCTCGTCTTGCCACACCGGGGTATCGGGCCTGGCGCCCCCGGAGGCCTCGACGAAGAAAACGCGATGGCCATGCCAGCGCCCGTCCTCCAAGGCCGTGGCCGGGCCGACTGGCCGACGCGTTCGCAGAGGTGGTCCAGCACGCCTCCAGGCAGCTGGGTAGGAGCCGGGCAGGAGGCCGAGGCACTGGAGTAGCCACCCGTTCAGTGCGGGAGATGACGGCAGGCGGCATGGCCAGGGAGAAGTTGCCCCAGAGAGGCCTGGACGGTGACGACCGGATGGAGGAGGCGGTCGCGCCACTCGGTATAGCCGACCGCCTCACACGCCGCCGGAATGGCCTCGGATGGGAGGTGGGCGGCGCAGTCGGCCTGGAGGCGTTGCAGCCGGGGGGTGATACGGGATATCCGGAGCGCTTCTCCTGTCAGTGGGGGGAATGAAGGCCCTCATCATGAGAGGGGAGTCGGTCTCAGGCAATCGGCGTAACTGCTTCATCAAGAAAGGAGTTGGCTTAACTCAACGCCATTCGGGG
>CBCXVS010000149.1:12182-18202 GCA_965178525.1 uncultured bacterium
GGCCCTCATCATGAGAGGGGAGTCGGTCTCAGGCAATCGGCGTAACTGCTTCATCAAGAAAGGAGTTGGCTTAACTCAACGCCATTCGCCGCAATCGCGACTATTTACTCACGGCCTGGTACAAGCATGTTTTGACGTTGGGGCGCCATACCTTGGAGCTGTCTGGCGGCCTCATCGATGCGACAGATTACCTCGATGAGAACGCCTACGCCAACGATGAGTACACGCAGTTCATGAACGAGGTCTTCGTGAACGGACCGAACGCCTTCTTCCCATCGTATGACATCGGCGGCGCCTTTGGGTGGGACATCGGTCCTTTCGCGCTCCGTGCCGTGGTGATGAACGTCGGCGAAAATGACGATGGCAACAACTACACGTTTTTCGGTGTGCAGTTGTCGTATACGATGAGCACACCCCTGGGAGATGGCGCCTACCGTTTGATCGTGGATGGAACGACGGAGGCATTTCTCAATCCAGCGGGGACGGACAAGGAGATGTTAGGCGGGCTTACATTGTCCTTTGATCAACAACTCGGTGAGATCGTTGGCGTCTTTCTGCGCCTGGGATGGCAACGCGATGATGCGGCCATAGACTTCGAGGTGCTCTACTCAGGTGGCGTCAATATCAGCGGCGCCCTGTGGCGCCGTTCCCGGGACAATATTGGCCTCGGCTACGCCTATCTCGACGGTGGGAACACGGGCATCGACCACGCGCACGTATTCGAGATCTACGTGCGTATCGTCCTCAATGATGACGTTGCTTTCACCGCGGATTTGCAATATATGGATGAAGACGTAGTCCGGAGCAGTGGGCCTAAGGGCTGGATGCCCGGTTTTCGCGTTACAGCTGAATTTTGAAACCCTGTGCCGGTGTCGGCTAGGCAACCTTTATAATAAAACTCCTGCGCATATCGTTATTGCACATCGCACTGGTACCTGGCGATCTTCGGCATCATCGTCGGTTGCTCAAACGCGCCGTGCGGGTCGCTGCGGAGCGAGGTGCCGGCTGGGTGGTCTCGCCAGAACCTTGCACCTGTCGAGCGGCTCATGACGTATTATGCTGCCATCACATCAGCCTGTGCTGAGGCGGCTGCGCCTGCATTGGCCGTGCTTTTGGCCCTGACCAAGCGCCCCGCTCCTCCTGAGGTGTAATTGCTTCGTGGATCCCCTTGACACGGAGGAATGGTGCTGTTATGATCGTGCCGCTTTTACCATTAACACGGAACGAGAGGACGCTTCCATGGCACGCAGCCAAGGTTGTACTATGGCCCTCATGCTCTTGTTGCATGTCTTTTTGACCACGGCTACCGCTGGAGAGGTGCAGATTGCGGTCGCAACCAATTTTTGGGCGCCCCTGCAGGAGATTGTCACCCATTTTGAGCGCGACACGGAACATACCGCTCTGATTAGCTCAGGGTCGACCGGAAAATTCTATGCGCAGATCAAACAGGACGCCCCATTTGATGTGTTCTTTTCCGCCGATGTCAGGCGCCCACAGTTGTTGGAAGATGAGGGGCTCACGGTTCCCGGCAGTCGGTTTACCTACGCGGTGGGACGACTGACGTTGTGGAGTCCTAACCCCACCCGGATCAACGGGGACGGCAAAACCATGCTGTCGAAGAGCGACTTTACGCATCTGGCCATTGCCAACCCCAAGACAGCGCCCTATGGCACCGCTGCCAAACAAGCGCTACAAGTGTTGGGAGTTTGGAATGCAGTGAAGGATCGGATCGTCCAAGGAGAAAATATTGGGCAAACCTTCCACTTTGTTGTCTCGCAAAACGCCCAACTTGGGTTTGTCGCTCTTTCTCAAGTCTTACATCCCAAAATCAATGGGGCTGGGAGCCGCTGGGATGTGCCGACGCATCTGCATGACTCGCTGCAACAACAAGCTGTGCTCCTGTTGCATGGTCGAAACAATGAAGCGGCAAAGGCCTTCTTAGACTATGTCAAAGGATCGAAGTCTCGGGAGATCATTGCACGGTTTGGATATGAGTTGGAATAAGCATAACGGATAAAGGCGAAATGGGCATGCCCGAATTGGATTTGGGTCCTCTGTGGTTGACTCTACAATTGGCCGGAGTGACTGTTGTCGTCTTATTGATTGTTGGCACCCCAGTGGCGTGGTGGTTAGCGTTTACGTCGTCACGGTTTCGGCCCATCGTGGAAGCCGTTGTGGCGCTTCCCATTGTGCTCCCGCCAACCGTATTGGGGTTTTATCTCCTGGTCATGCTCGGCCCACTGGGCCCGATTGGTGGACCCTGGAAGGCGCTCACTGGATCGGCGCTCTCTTTTACCTTTACCGGGTTGGTCATCGCCTCAACGGTCTATTCGCTTCCCTTTGTCGTTAACCCCCTGCATGGGGCCTTCGAGGCTGTCGGGAAAAAGCCACTGGAAGCAGCTTGGTCGCTGCGGGCATCGCGGCTCGATGCGTTTTGGACAGTGGCGTCTCCCATGGCCTTTCGTGGTTATCTTACGGCCATCGTCCTCGGTTTCTCCCATACCCTCGGCGAGTTCGGGGTGGTCCTCATGGTAGGGGGGAATATCCCGAGGAAAACGAGGGTGATCTCCATCGCTATCTACGACCATGTCGAGGTGTTGGAGTACGATGAAGCCCATCTGCTGGCCGGTGGGCTCTTGATCTTTTCTTTTCTGGTCTTACTCATCCTCTACACCGTCAACCGCCGTCTACCAATGCATGCACTATGAAAACTTTACAAGCGCAGTTTGACATCGCCTATCCCAACTTTGATCTCCAGGTGGACCTCACCATTCCCGCCCAAGGGGTCACGGCCGTCTTTGGGCCGTCGGGATGTGGGAAAACCACCTTGCTCCGCTGCCTGGCGGGTTTGGAGCGGGCGTCGGGCTACCTGCAGTTTGGAGATCGCATCTGGCAGGATGACCAAGAGTCGGTCTTTGTCTCACTGTCCCGACGGCCTATCGGGTACGTCTTTCAGGACGCGCAGCTGTTTCCCCATCTCGATGTACGGGCCAACCTCCTCTTCGGCTTCAAACGCACCAAGCCACAGGCTCGGCGGTTGTCCTTGGAGCAGGTGGTACAGATCCTTGACTTGGGCTCGCTTCTCACTCGCCGGCCCGCCCAGCTCTCCGGCGGCGAGGCGCAGCGTGTGGCCATTGGGCGCGCGTTGTTGACGAGCCCCGAACTCTTGCTGATGGATGAACCCCTCAGTTCCTTGGATGTGCAGCGCAAGCGCGAAATCCTTGCCTTTATCCAACGGCTGGATGCCGAATTGGGGATACCGATCATCTACATCACGCATGCTCTCCAAGAAGTCCTGCAATTGGCCAAGACGCTGATCCTGCTGCAAAACGGACGGGTGACGGCGATGGGTCCCGTGGATCAAGTGTTCGCCCGCCTGGACACACACGACTTGAACGAAGAGAGCCACATCGGCGCGATCATCGATGCGGTGGTGGAGGCGCACGAGCCGGAATTCAGTTTGACGAAACTCGCTTTTCGTGAGCGTCATCTGTATGTTCCCTATCAAGAGAAGGCGGTGGGGGCGCATCTGCGAGTGCAGATTCTGTCGCGCGACGTGAGTATCGTCACGAGCCCACCGGCTTTGCAAAGCAGTGTGCTCAATATTTTTGAGGCCATCGTGACGGCAATTGGCAAAGTCGATCCGGAACAACCCTTCGTGGATGTCGAACTCGATATCGGTTGTCCCCTGGTGGCGACCATCACTCGCAAGTCTTTGATGACGCTTAATCTTCACCTTGGGCAAGCGGTTTATGCGCAAATCAAGACCGTCGCCTTGAGCCAGGACATCCTGGTATAAGGAACCCATACAGAATCAATTCCCCCGGTAGGGGCACGGCACGCCGTGCCCTTACAACCCTGATGTCTTCCCGGCTAGGGATGTAATTTCATTTTCGATCCGAAGCGCAACTCGTCTGCCAGCTTCGCTCTCTGCGCATCCAGGCTCATGTCTTTTATGGCCTGTTCGTCGCAGCTCGCCCGGATAGACGCCACCGCCTGAAACAACGGATTGGCCCATTTGCTCACGTGGACAGACACCGGTCCCACAGCCGAGTAAGAAACGTCTGCCAAATCAACACTAATCTCGCTGATTATCCGGATAATCAACAACAGCATTGCGGATTTTCCACAGCGGCTCACAGCTAGCGGGTACCGACGGCGGGTTGCGACATGTACGCTTCGGAACGTCTAGGCGGCACCGCCATGAGCACCAGCAGACTGGCCAAGCTCACGGCACAGGCGAAAAAGACGAAAGCGATGTGGTAGCTGCCCGTGATGTCAAACACGAAACCGGCGGTCACCGGCCCCAACGCCTGGCCACCGATCTGCACCGGCAAGGTGACCCCTTGGATCGTGCCCAAATTTTGGCGGCCGTAATAGTTGGCCCATGACAGCCTGAGGAGCAGATGGAAGCCGCCGACGCCACTCCCAAGGACGCCGGCGGCAATGATGCTGCGCGCTAAGGTCGTCGCAAAAGCGGTGCCAACGGCCCCAACGACGACGTATAATCCGGCGATGGCAAGCAAATATCGCACCGGTACACGCGTGGTCAGGGAAGACCACATCAGGCCGGCGGGCACTTGAGAAAACGCAAAAACACTGGCCGAGATGGCGGCCTGCGGGCCAGGTAAGCCCTGGTGAATGTAATGGGACACATGGTGCAAGCTCACACCGGCCTGCGCCATAAAACCGACGGCTGAAAAGGCGGACAACACCCAAAACGCCCGCGTGTGTAGGGCTTGACGCAGGGTAAAATGGCTTTCGAGTTGGGCCTCAACGTCCCGCTCGGCAGCGCGTTGTTGTCTCGGCTGCGTCACCGCGGCATTGTCATGCCGTGCAGGAGCGGGGTCCGGATCGAGCCCCATATCCTCGGGTCGGCGAACCATCAAAAGCAAGGCAGGCACGATCCCAACCGCAAGGGTAAACAGTCCTAGAAAGACCCAGGCGCGGCGCCAGCCCCACTCGGTGATCATGAGCTGGGCCACCAACGGCATCATGGCCAAGCCCGTGCCCTGCGCGACGCTCAACATCGCCAAGGCAAAAGCCCGGCGTCGAATGAACCAGTTGCTAATGGCCGTCGAGGTGGCCAGTTCCAGGGGGCTGGCAAAGACCATCCGGCCGGGGATATACAGACTGTAGAAAGCCCAGGACTGGCTGATGACAGACAGCCCTATGGCGCAGGCGCCAGCGACGGCCGAGGTCGCACTGATGATCAATCCGGAGCCATATTTATCAATGAGACGGCCAACAAACGGCGAGATGGCGACGCCGCACAATCCGCCCAGGCTGACGGCCCCGGAAAAAAGCCCGCGGGACCAGCCGAATTCCTCCGTCATGGGAACCACAAACACGGACAGGACAGCCACCGACATCAGGGGCCGCGAGGTATAGCTGGCACTGGACGCGACGGCAAAAACGACCCAGCCATAGTAGAAAGGCAGCTTCTGGGCCAGTTTTGCACGCAGAGACGGTGACGTGGGATCCAATGTCGAAATCTCAACGCTCTCACAGGGTGGTATTAGATGTTCGGAACGTACCTCATCAGTCAGCTTCAGGGAAAACACCGCGATTGTCAAGTCACGCATGGATACCAGAGGCGCTAGGTCCAGGATGCCGTCCCTGCACGATATGCCGCTCGATGCGATACGAGGCGCGTCGATAGGCTCAGAAGCGCCTTGAAGAAGCGAGTTCCACCTCGTGGCCGACGTTGCTGGGCATTCCGGCGTCGAACGGGTTGCGTCTTCCGGGCAGCTGTGCTGGAAGCGAGGAAAAAAAACGGCGGTTCCACGTGGGAACCGCCGCCAGGGGGAGGAGGAGAAGTCTGTATGCGTCATCCACCGTCAAGGTGGTCAATCTATGTAAAGCCGTTGCCGGCGTATCATATATTTACTGCAGCATGACTGTGATGCCAGCCATCTGCATGTTACGTTGTTAAAGATACACCCAGACGCCGGTATAGACGGTGATGGTCATCACCCAGCCCATGTGATAGGTGTCACAGGTCCGGCGATACCGTGACG
>CBCXVS010000150.1:0-18143 GCA_965178525.1 uncultured bacterium
AACAAAGGTCGATTCGTTTCAGGCTTTTGAGTTTTTATTTCAACAAGTTGTCGCCGAATCACGGGAGGAACTTCGGACTAACGGGGCGATGTAGCCTTGGGTCGTCTGTGCTTCGACGTTATCCGGAATACCGTCGTTGTCGGAGTCCAGGTCTTGATAGTCGGGAATCGTGTCACTATCCGAGTCCGTCGCGAGCGTCATGGCTCCTGGGCAAAGGGCTGAAATAAAGTAGCCCGGAACGGTACTGAGGCTTTGCATCTCGACAGAATCTGACGCGCCGGCATCTAACACCATAGACATGATGGTGGAGCCGTCAGAAGTCGCCCGAGTGGGTGAGGTGAGCGTGCCACCCGAAACCGAGGCAAGGGTCCCACCTGAAAACAGAGTGATCACATTGCCAGCGGATAGATTGGCGACGTATACGATTCGTTCTGTTGAACCCGTGATAAAGGTAATAGCCATGATCGAATCACTGGGTTGAACCGCGGGTTGATTCGATCCACCACCGACAGAAGTCGCATCCACAACAGCTGCTACACCGGCGCCGAATTCATCTTCAAAAAACACCTGTCCGCTGCACATCGGCGCGGTTTCATTCACAGTATCAACGACACCATTAAATTCAGCGCTGTCACTCAGACCTTCAACGGTATCCAGCACCCCATCATTATCATCGTCGATGTCGACGGCGTCAGTCACATGATCACGATCGATATCGTGTTGGGCGTTGACGGCATCAATTACCGCTTGCAACTCCGCCAGGGTGGGATTGAGCGGATCGGCGTAGGCAGGCAAGCCCAGCGTGGTCGGATCGGCAAAGCCGACCTCATATTCGGCCAACAGGGTCGGATTGATACTGGTGAGGCCAGCGGCAGTGAGATCGGTGGCGGCAAAACCGCCATCGGCTGGGATATTAGAGACGGTGAGAATACCCACGAAGGTGGGGCAACCCGAGGCATCTACGGCGAGTCCGGAGGTGGTTCCGGCGCAGGTGTCGTTGGTGTCGCTAATGCCATCGCCATCGCCATCCAGAGGATTCTCCTCAAAATCAATGCCCCCACCTGAGCTCGCAGGTCCCGTGGCGCCATTGACACTGGCGGCAGCCGCGCTCGTGAACCCACTGTCATCGAACACAAAGGTGATGTCAGCCACATCGTCTGCATCTTGATGCGCTATTACATTGCCAGACAGCGTCAGCGTACCGACCGTATCGCCAGCCGACAGTGCAATCGAACCGGTCAGACCTGCTGGGATGCCGTTAACGATCACTTCCGTGCCAATGTCCAGCACGTCATCGTTGTCGATGTCTTGGAAGGTATCGCCCGTGAGCGTGAAGACGATTTGGCCGTCCACCGAGCCGTCGTTGGCCACAACTTCGGTGAAACCGTTTGGTGCACCTAGATTGTAGGCGTAAATGGCATCTGCTGAATTGCTAGCAACAAGCAGCCTTGAATCATCATCCGCAACTTCAATGCTCAGAACATTGCCAGAGATTTCACCGGATAGCTCAAGCGTGGCAACATACGTTCCAGTGGAAATATCAAATGGCGTCGACAACGCGTATTCATGGACATCGTCGTTCGAAAGTCCCGCCATGAACAGCCGAGTGCCGTCACTATTAAAGGCAACACCCGTCGGACTGGTATCTTGTGCGGAGACATCCAGCGAATCGACGAAGGCTCCGGTCGAGAGGTCATAGGGGGTCGCAAGACTGTACTCGATGACGGTATCACCATCGTATCCCGCAAAGAACACCTTCGTCCCGTCGTTATTAAGCTTCATGCCTCCCCAGGAGCTAGTCACGTTTAGCCGGAGATTCAATGAATCGGTTAACGTTGCAGTCGAGACATCGAACGCGGTCGACAGCGCGAATTCGTAGGCCGAAGCGGAACCAAGGTCCAGAATGTACATCTTGGTCCCATCAGCGTTAAAGTCAACGTCCGATGGGTTTGAGAATCCGTGTACACCTTGAGAAATAGAAAGCTGCTGTACAAACGTTGCCGTGCTGATATCGTACGCGACAGACAGATCGAACTCCTGAACTACCGAAGCTGTTGCCAATCCCGTGACATACATCTTGCTGCCATCGCTATTGAACGCGACACCAGACGGGTTGTTATTAACCCCTGAACTCAGCGAGGAAGCGAAGGAAGCCGCAGATACATCGGCCGCACCGCCGTAGGTGATCTCGTAATTGTTGTCCAAGAAATCCACACCACCAACACCGCTGACTGGCGTAGCAGAGCCGGAGCCGGTCACATTGGCCGCAGTCGCTGTGGCAAAGGCTGTGTCATCAAAGACAGCAGTGGCAAGATCGAAGGGTGTTGACAGAGCCCATATTTCGACATGCTGATCAGCTAATAGATTGTTAGTCAAATTTCCCGTACCACCGACCAACATCCGAGTGCCGTCAGCGCTTATCTCTACAGCGAGACCAGACCATAGTTCCACCGCAACATTACTCGTGAAAGTGGCGGTAGAAATATCGAAACCACCCGTCACACCGCCGCCGTAGGTGATCTCGTAAACCAGCGCGGCATTAACCGCGTCAATCACCGCTTGCAACTCAGCCAGAGTCGGATTGAGCGGATCGGCGTAGGCGGGCAAGCCCAGCGTGGTTGGATCGGCAAATCCCGCTTCGTACTCGGCTAACAGGTTTGGATTGATATTGGCAAGACTCGCACCCGTGAGGTCGCTGGCGCTAAAGCCGCCATCGGCTGGATCGTCAGAGACTGCGACAATGCTGACCGGCGTCGGACAGCCCGAGGCGGTCACGCCAAGACCAGACGTCGTACCGGCACAGGTATCGATGGTATCGGAGACGCCATCGCCGTCGGCATCGAGCACGCTGAGGGTGAAGACATCGCCGTCAGCCAGATTGGCACTGGCAAAGGTGACCACGCCAGCACTCGAAGCGGTCGCCGCCACTTGGGTGGCATCGCTGAAGTCGGTATCCGCGCTATCGATAAGAAGCACGAGATCACTGGCTGGGGTACCGGTGAGCGAGGGTACGTTCATCGTCAGTTCGACGTTGCCCACATCACCGCCGGTTTCGTCGGCGCGCCAGATGCGCTCAAGGCGAGTGTGACTGGCGGGGGCGCCGGTGGTGGTGAGGGTAGTGGGGCCGCCATCATGACCCCAGGTCAGGAATTGCAAGTCACTGCCGAAGCTGTTGGCATTGGCGGCATTGTTCGCCGCAATACTGCCGAGGCCCATGGTTACGATACGATTGCTATTAACGCTGAGGGATTGCTTTTGGCTGAGGCCAGAGGCGTCATCGCGGCCGATACCGGCAATGTTATTGCTGTAAGCTACATTTGTGGTAGCATCCCACATCTTGGTCGTGCCATCGGAAGCCAAGTAATCCGTTGCGAGCGTCTGATCGAGGGTAATTCCATATTTGAGAGCTAGGTAAGATTCAATCTGCTGTCTGTTTGACCCTGAATTGGGCGAAGTGTAGTAAATAATCTCGGCCACTCGACCATCCAAATCACCATTTGTACCAATCGAAACATTTCCATTTGCATTTATTCCACCAAAAAATTGTCCCACTCCGGTTCCATCAAGCCCATTAACCCAAGTGGTTAAAACACTACTTAAGGCATCTGCAATAGCTATATGCCAAGAACCCTCAGGAGCACTTGCAACCGAACCCCCATTATGAAAGTTATTACCAAAAGCTTCTATTCTCTCGTTAGAAGTACTACCATCCCAGTCCCACAAATCCGGAAACGTACCCGCCGGCCTGATCTTTGGTTGTAGACAAAAATCATTTGATAATCAGGAGTACCTGTAAGACCGTAATTCGCACCATTGAGACGATCATTGGTTGTATTGTCAAAATCAAGGTATTGATTGAAATTCACATTATCAGATGTGGATATAAAATTTGGTGCTCCTGAACCGGGCGTCATATCTCCACCATTACCTGATTGATCTGCCCAAGACGTAATATTCGTATTATCTCCACCACTACTCACTCCAGCATCCGCCTTGAGCCAGAGCTGGAGATTCGTAGTGACACCGCCAGGCCCTAGCAGCAACATGAGTGTACAGGGGGCGGGTTGAGCAAACGGCGTCACGTCATCGGTATCCCAATTGACACTCGCCGTGATGGCGGCGCGAAGGACGGCGGGTGTATCGGTATCCAGCGTACAGTTGTAGCGAGCATTATCCACTTCTGGCGCAATGGATATCGAGTTGAGCCCATCCGTAAACACCGAGGGCTGCGCCGAGGAATTGCTGTCGCTGGCATCCGCGTTCCAGTTGCCGTTCATCTGGATGGCGGCGATGAATGCCGACTCATCCCCAGCCGTTGGCGTCGTGCCTTGGTAGGCGAAGAGCTGATCCCCCGAGGCGGCGAGCTGGATACCGGAGCTGGAGCCTGACAAGGTACCCGGTGTGTTGCTGGCATCGTCGGTGACCACCGGCCCCGTGGCGATGGTGATCTGGCGGCCTGCCGAGTAGGCGCTGGTGAACGTCAAGGTCACCGTGCCCTCCCCGCTGCGGAAGCCGCCCGCAGCAAACCAGCCATTGTCGGTGAAGGTGATCGTCGTGCCGACATCGACGTCCTTGAACAACACGAACGAAAATTCATTGTTGCCGTCGGCGTTATAGCCGGTAAACGCAATATCGCCCAGCGCCAAGGGCGTCTGGGCGATCGCGGTACTGGAAACGGCCATGAGGGTGAGCACAATCAACACCGGCAGCATCCATCGGGTCAGACCCCATTTCCTGGTCTGACGAGTGGGTGACGAAGGGGGCATAGTCGTGTCCTTCTCCAGTGGCTTTGTCCATTGGATACGTAACGGCCGTCTCGTGCACGGGAGCGTCAAACCCGCTCGGTGTGGGGCTCGACGTGGTGTGGTCGTTAGTTGAGTGGCAGGAGGCGGCTTCATTTGGTGTCCTTCTGAGACGCTTAACGGTTTGTCCTCATCGGTCCATGGCACAGGCCAAGCGCTGACTGCGCAATGGGTGGGACAGGGCAGACGCATGAATACAACTGTTTCCTGCTGCAGTCAGCACAGATACCCTCAGTTGGCCGTATGTAAACATGATGTCGTTACCAGATTGTCTTTTGTTGGGTGTCAAATAGACATTTGTTTTGAGATATTGAGAATAATGTATCCAAAGGAACCTAGAGTTTGCCAAAGAAAATCACGGAAAAAATATGAATAATTTATGAATAGAGATGAATACTTGATGAAGTTAAAGTGAAGTTGTGGGATGAAGGGTGATAGATGTATGAAGCTATATGAATGAATAAGATTTAGCGTACAGTTTGGTGTGGGTAGAGTCGTCAATAGACGGTTTAGCAGACTTGGTGTTTCTTGATGTTCTTTGTGGATCCACGAAGGACGCGAAGGAGCGCGAAGGAAGACAGGAAGAGAGCTTGTGGGAAAGTCAATCCGCTGTAAGGCGGCGCGCTTATCCTCAGATAGATGTGAAAGCAATAAGGTCAGACCCACATGGCGCATACCTACCCTTGAACGGGAGGTTTCAAGGCGGTATGATCACAACACGAGCCTGGGGTAAGCGGCTAGTACGGGCCTGTTTCCATGATCTGCACGTTATTAGTGGATCGCCGTTCATGTCCTCGATGCGATTCGTCGCGGCGAAAATCCGAACCCCGTGGCTAATGAGGTGACCCACAAGACCATAGGAGCCGTCGATGGCAAGGGAGATAACCATCCTCAAGCTCGATCCGGACGATGCGGGAATGCGGATCACGGCTGAGGAATTTGCCAATGCAGACTTTCAGGATCCCTACCTATACGAACGCGTGAAAGGACGGCTTGTTGTCATGTCACCAGCCGGGCCAGAGCATCGGAAGGTTTCGCGTCCCTTTCGCCGTGAGCTCGGCGGATACTGGCAGCAGCACTCGGATGTGATTGAAGATGTCGATACCGAAGGATGGGTTACAACTGGCCCCAATGACGATCGTATCGCCGATATCTGCGTGTATCTGGTAGGCTCATCTGATACCGACATCCCTGATCGCGTGCCTGATATCATTTTCGAGTTCGTCAGTGAAAGCCGGTCGGATCAAGAACGCGATTATATTCACAAGCGAGCAGAGTACTATGCCATCGGCGTCAAGGAGTATGTGATTGTCGACCGGTTCAAACAAACGGCGCTCGTGCTCACATGGAATGCGGGTGATTATACCGAACGCGTGTTACGTCCCGAAGATACGTACACAACACCAATGTTGCCAGGTCTAGAAGTGTTGCTTAGCCATGTGTTCAGGTAGACATACACAGCGTACACCCATGACCCGCGAAGCCTTCACGGCGGTTCTGGCGGCACATTTTGAAGCGCACCGGGCACTTGAGCCGCAGGATGTCTATAAGCTCATCTACCAACGCGTCTTCGGGCCGGAACACCTCATCGACGATAGCCGTACCGCACAAGAACACCTGTACCTCGAAATCCTGCGATTACCCGAGACGCCAGCCGTGATGCCGCTGCTTGAACCGTTGTCATCAGAGCTGTGCCGTGTCAATCTGCAGCCGTTCGTGCAGGGTGGCGGCGGCATCGGTGTGCTCTGGCGCATCTTTCGGCAGACGGCCCGTGAGTATCAGCCTGGCAGTCGGGTTGATCTAGCGCATGACTGGCGGCGCTTCCTCGCGACGCCCTGGGCCGGGCGCTATGCCCCGGAAATTCTCGAACAATTTTGGCAGCGTATGGCCACCGCCGATTTCCCCCCTGTGCGTCACAGTCGGGGCTATGCCGAGGCCAATGCGCCGCATTATCGGGTGGTCCTCCGGCGGATTGCGGAATGCGGATTGCGGAATGCGGAATGATGGGGACTTTGAGGCCTGGGGGGATTGGGCTGAAGCGTGGGCTGGTTGGGCTGCTCGTTCTGGTGGGGAGTGTCATCGGGAGTGTATGGGCGCAGGTGGCGTTGCCGCACCGTGATGATGGGGTGAGCGATGCGGTGATGCGTCAACGCATCCTGCAAGTTTATCCAAAAGGTCTGCCCGAGGTGGAGCACCCCTGGTTTAATCCACCTAGTGCGGCGAAGATTGCTCTGGGCAACATGTTATTTTTCGATCCTCATCTTTCGCGTTGTGGCACAGTGGCGTGTGCGTCCTGCCATGATCCGGCGTATGGGTATGCCTCTCCCTATCAGGTGCCGCCGGGGTGCGGCAGGGCGCGCGGCGCCCATCGCTGTATGCGGCGTATCAGAGCCATTTTTTCTGATGGGCGCAACTGAGCAACAGGCGCTTTTGCCCGTCGTGTCGCCTCATGAATTGGGGAATACGTGGGATGCGGTGGTGACCTATCTGCAAACCGGACGGCATACGTCTACCGATACCGTCTATCCGGATCGGTACGCGCAATACGGGCAATACTTTGCCGAGGTCTTTCAAGGCGAGATCACGCCGGTGACGGTATCACGCGCGCTAGCGGCCTATGAGCGGACCATCGTCACACACGATGCGCCGTTCGATCGCTGGTTGGCCGGCGACGATGCGGCCTTGACGCCGCTACAAAAACGAGGTCTCGCGGTCTTTTTCGGCCGGGCGAATTGTGTGGTTTGTCATCCGCCACCGTTGTTTACGGACGATGCCTTTCATAATATAGCCGTACCTCAAGCCGGTTTTGAAGTGTCCCATCTGTTTCCGTATAATGCCACCATTCGCGCCGCCGTAGAGGCCCAGGGCTGGGCTGTGCCGCCGGATGTCGATCTCGGCCGCCAGGAGGCGCCGGCGCTACAATCGGCCTCTCATGCCTTGGGGGCCTTTAAAACCCCTACGCTGCGCAACGTGACGTTGCATCGTCCTTACATGCACAACGGCGTCTTTCCGACCTTGGAAGCGGTCATGCGTCACTACGAACGCCTGGTGGCAGGTGACGTACACCCCCCTGGTGGGGAAGCTGGCCTTTTATGTCCGCTACCGCAAGGCCTTTTTTGGCGCACAAGGCGGCGGCAAGCCCGATGATCGCGTTGCGGTGGTCGCCTTCATGCACGCCTTGGAAGGGACGACACCCCATCTCGCAGCTCAGGGCCAACGTACGGATCCTTTGCCATGAAAGCAGAATCGCTATGGCTTCAACGCTCGAAACGACTCTAGGGGACATCCAGCCACTCGATCTGAAACGTGTCGAGCAGGCACAGCATCATCTCGACCGCCTCACCAAACCGCCCGGCAGCCTGGGACGTGTGGAGGAATTGGCCTGGCGCTATGTCGCGATCACCGAGCAAGCGCCGCCGCAAATCGGGGGCAAGGCCGTCGTGGTATTTGCTGCTGATCACGGGGTCACAGCCGAAGGTGTGAGCGCCTATCCGCAGGAAGTGACGGCGCAGATGGTGCTCAATTTTCTTCGCGGCGGGGCTGCGATCAATGCTCTGGCGCGGCAGGCCGGCGCCGATGTGCATGTGGTCGACATCGGCGTTGCGGCTGAATTGCCGGCGCTGCCCGGTCTCACGGCCCGCAAGGTGCGCCCGAGCACGGCGAACATGGCTCAAGGTCCGGCCATGAGCCGAGAGGAAGCGCAGGAGGCCATGGAGATTGGCATTGAGATGGCCGCGCAATGCCACCGCGATGACGTTTCCTTGGTGGCGACGGGCGATATGGGAATTGGCAACACCACGCCGAGTAGCGCCCTGGTCGCGCTTTTCACAAATGCGCCGGTGCCTCAAGTCACGGGCTATGGCACGGGTATCGATGACGCGACCCTTGGGCATAAGGTGGCAGTGATCGAACAGGCTTTGCAGGTCAACGCTCCCCGCACCGATGATCCGTTGGGCGCGCTTGCTGCCGTAGGCGGGTTGGAAATCGCCGGGATTGCCGGACTCGTTTTGGGTTGTGCCAGCCAACGGTTACCGGTCCTGATTGACGGCCATATTGCCACGGCCGGCGCCCTGGTGGCGGCCGCTTTCCAGCCTCTCGTGAAGGACTATATGATTGCTTCCCATGCGTCGGTGGAGATCGGCCAACATGTTGCCTGGCGATTTTTGGGGCAAACACCGCTTCTCGACCTGCACTTGCGCCTTGGGGAAGGCACCGGCGCCGTGCTGGCGATGCATCTGGTCGAATCGGCGGTGCGGATCTACAACGAGATGGCGACGTTCGATGAAGCCGGCGTGTCAGATCGCGAGTGAAATGGAGGTGCTGCTTCCTCGCACAGCTATTCACCTGGCGTGTGTCCCTCATACTCATCAATCTGGACCAGTCGTAGCGTTTCCTCATAAATAGACCGGCGCGGGCCAATAGCAATGATCTCGACGACATGCGCCTCTGTGTTCATCTGATAAACAATGCGGAAACGACCAACGCGCAAGCTGCGCAGACCCATGAACTCGCGCTTCAGCGGCTTACCGGCTTCGGGGTTACCCAAAATCATTTGGAGGGCTGCGCGGGTTTTTCGCTTGAGTTGAGGATGCAGAGGTCGGACGAAGCTGGCGACATCATCAGGGACGAGCAGCCGGTAGGGGGCTTGGGCCATTTACTCAGCTTCTTCGAACAGTTCGTCGAGTGTATAAAGATTGGCCTGCTGTTCTTTTAGTGCCTGCAGTCCCTCTCGAATTTCGTTTATGAAATCGCCATCGTCGCGGATGGCCATGGTTTCCTCCCAGCTGTCGAATTCTTTAGGACTGACCAGCACAGCGGCAGGACGGCCGTTTTTGGTGATGAGGATCGTCTCGTCGGTTTCGCTGACGGCATCGACCAGTTCGCTCAACTTCATTTTGGCTTCTGATATGGGTAGCGTGCGCATCATGTCACCGTTACCATGATCGAATTTGATTTTAGTTGATCAAATTTTGTTCCACATGATGAGATTACCCCTTACCGTTGTCAATGCGGGAGCCTGCCAGGGGCGAACTTCGGCTTCTTTTCTTGCCATACGTCATGGTAGGGTATAGTCTACCTCAAGCCAGGTAGAATAGGTTCGACAGAAATTTTCGAAGGGGGAAAATCGCGATGGCCACCACGAATCTCGACTATGACAAACTGTTCGCCAAAAACCTGCCCGCCGGCGCTTCTCGTTGGGGAGACTTTCCACTTTACAACTTCATCGGTGGTCACAACAACCCTGATGCCATGCCCGTGGACAATCTCATTGAATCCTCGGCGCGCGTCTTGCGCCAGGACGGATCGGATCTCGCCACCTACAATATGAACAGCGGTCCCTTGGGCTATGCCGGGTTGCGCGAGTTTCTCGTCGAGAAGCTGGCGCACTATCGCGGCGTCCAGGCGCCTATCGAGGACGTGTTAATCACCTCAGGCTCCAATCAGGGTATTGAACTGATCAACGAGATTTTGCTGGAGCCTGGCGATGCCGTCATCACGGAGCTGTTTACCTATCAGGGCGCCGTCGGTCGGCTGCAAAAGCGACAGGTGAATATTGTGGGCATCCCGCTTGACGAGGACGGCATGCGCATGGACAACTTGGCCTCGGCCCTGGCTGCTCTGCACCAGCAAGGCGTGACACCCAAATATATCTATACGATCCCCACGCTGCAGAATCCTACCGGAACGATCATGAGTCTGGAACGGCGCCATGAGATGCTCCGTCTGAGCCAGGAATACGGCGTGCCGATCTTTGAAGATGAATGCTATGCCGACCTCGTCTGGGAGGGCGAGGCGCCGCAGGCCATTCGCGCTCTGGATGCGTCCAACCATGTCCTGCATATTGGCTCCTTCTCCAAGTCCCTGTCGCCGGCCTTGCGCCTCGGCTATGTCGTCGCCCCTTGGGAAGTCCTGAGCCGGATGTTAGCCTGTAAGAGTGATGGGGGGACAGGCGCCCTGGGACAGATGGTTGTCGCCGACTTTTTCCAGGATCACTATGAGGAACACCTCGACACGTTGCGTGCCAGCATGCACCGCAAATTGGATGTCATGACCGCTGCGCTCGACGAGCACTTCGGATCTGCTGTCGCGTACACTGCGCCGCGTGGCGGGATGTTCCTGTGGGTCAAATTTCCCGAGCACGTGGATACGATGAAGCTGGTGCAGCCGGCTCTGCAAGAGGGTGTGGCGTTTAATCCCGGACCCGAGTGGGCGGCCGAGCCGGATGCGGCGCGCCATTACCTACGGCTATGTTTTGCCCTGCCCTCCGAGCAGCTCATCGCCGAGGGCATTGCCAAGCTCGCTCAGGTTTTCCAGCAGGAGGCGGGTGTGCCGTAAGTGACGAACGGAGAAGAATTTTCAACGCCTGTTTTCTCGCTGTCTACCTGACGCCCCCTCCCGAGATTCGCTCATGGCGAGTCTTGCTGTGAGGGTTAGGAGATTTAGCATGACGGTTGCCCAGCTATACGAACAGACCATAAAGCCGTTACCGGCTGCAGAGCGGTTACGCCTGGCAGTCTTGATTCTGAACGATATCCCGCCACAGGCTGTTGTCGATTACAGTGACGAGTGGTCCGAAGAGGACTACCGCGATTTTGGTAAAGCAAGCTGGGACTATATCGATACGCGTCTAGAGGAAGAAGAAAGTGCCTGACCCGGGCGATGTCGTAACGGTTGACTTTGTCGGGACGATGGGTGTCAAGCGACGTCCTGCTGTGATTGTATCCAGTACACTCTATCATACGCATCGTCCTGACCTGATACTGGCAGTGCTCATCTCTTAGGTTACAGCCGCAACGACGCCTACAGACTACCTTCTCCAGGATTGGGCCGCCGCAGGGCTGCATCGTCCTTCCGCTTTTCGCGCCTACTTCGGCATGGCGACACCCTCAGACGTCCAGGTCATTGGACACCTTTCCCCACATGATTGGCAGGCCGTGCAAGACCGTCTTGCCCGTGCTCTTGCCCGTGCTCTTGCTATATCAAGCCCCTTAACGAAGTGAGAGCAGATGTGCAAAAACAGGGTCAGGGACAAATGTAAATCGTCCTCCATGTTTTCCTCATGGCCATTGGGGCAGTAAGAGGATCTGATCCTTCAAGACCTGGCCCTAATTCTGTCTGGCGAGAATGTAGAAAATGGGGGCAATTTACACAGGCTTCTGGGCAACATTGAAGCTTTCCATGTGTCATGCCAGCATGTATAATCCCTATAAGAGTCAATTTAACCGGAAGTTATGATAAAAGAGTCATAACGGTCTCGGATTTGGCACAAATCTGGCTTGGGTATAGAGTTTGCCAGACTCGACATTATTTTCGGAACCCAGAGGAGACTCGTAATACCCAGCCATGAAGCCATTCCCTATGGTCTAATCGGGTTGACGATTGTACTGGAGTATCTCCAACGTTTCCTACAAACCGCCGACATCACGCTCGAACGGAAGTACCCACCATTTAAGCTTGCTCTCAAGCGACCAAGCGAACCACAAACCTAGTACGAGTTTTTTCGGCTATATAGGCCATATTCCTATATAGCCGTACATCTATTTCCTACAATTATGTGCAATAGTGATACGTAAGGACGTACTATACTGCTCAGGCGCATTTAGCTAAGGCTGCTTGATTAATAATGGGAGAAATTTTATGATTGTTAATGTCGATGTTGGTGGCGTAAAATCTATCAACTCGGCGCTGGTAGTTTGTTGCCAGACTCGCTACACAGCGCCGAGCCCCAGAGGGCTACACGCCCTCAGCCGGAGCAGCGCTACCCACACCATTGGTCTGTGTAGAGCTGCTCCAAGGCGCTATAATAGCACATCAGTGAATGTAGTGAAGCCACGTCGCACTACAAATTATCTGAGAATACTCGTCGGAACGCGTATTGCGACCGTTTCTCATCATAACTATCGATGATGCCGCTCTCGCCGCCGTAGGGTGGTTCTATTTCCACCCCTGCCAACCTAAGCAAATAGAGCTGTTTACACGTTTACAGAGACCTGAACATCCTTTATGGACTTTTTGGGGGAATGATACAACGTCTTTATGGACCAAAGTTCCCAATAATTGTTACTCTTATTATAGGTGGACACCGCGTCAGGCTGCAGGGATAGGATCCTTGTGCTAGGAGGCTTCGCCAGCCATATACGCTGACCGTGTCATGTGATAACGTGCCGCCTCAAGTCCGCGAAACGACATCTTGCCCTCATAGGTCATGCCGATCTTCTCCAAGACCCGGCGTGAGGCATCATTCTCCAACAACGCTGCCGCTATAATATGCGTCAGGTCGAGTTCCTCAAACCCGTAGCGCAAGCTTGCCCGTGCGCCCTCGGTTGCTAAGCCCTGGCCCCAATACCGCTTATCGAGGGCGTACAACACCTCGACGTCCGACGACTCAGGCCAGTACCTCAGCCCACAATGGCCGATGAGGACGTCGTCCGCTTTGTGTATCACGACCCACGGTCCAAAGCCATGCTGGCTCCAGTGGTCAATCATGAAGGTCCGGATGCGCCTGTCGAATGCCTCACGCGAAATCGGTTGCCCTCCTAGCAAGGTTTTCATCACATCCGGGTCGGCATATATCCGCTGATAGTAATCATCGAGGTCTCTCGGCTCTAGCCGTCTGAGATAGAGTCAGACGGTTTCAACTGTGGCCATGCTCATCCACCTCCCTTTTACGCTGACCTCCGTTGACAGGACGCGGTTGTGCGCATACTATCCGGACACGAAGCGTAGGGCAACCGAGAGCCTGGGCAACACGTAGGCATGAGGACGTGCGATGCACAAAACCTATCATTACACCACACACGCGTACACGCTCTGTGACGAGCAACGCACCGGCCAAGTGCGGCGTCATCCGGTCATCATCGTCGGTGCGGGACCTACCGGTCTGACCGCCGCCAACGACCTGGCGCGTTATGGTGTGCCTGTGGTTGTGCTCGATGCCGAAAATCGGGTGAGTGCAGGCTCGCGCGCCATTTGCTTTGCCAAACGCTCGCTGGAAGTATTTGACCGCATGGGTGTGGTGGCGCCCATGCGGGCCAAGGGCGTGACCTGGAATACGGGTAAACTCTTCTTCCAAGAGGACGAAGTGTTTCGCTTCGATCTGATGCCGCAGGAAGGCCATGCGCATCCCGCGTTTATCAATCTGCAGCAGTACTACGTGGAGCAATACCTCGTCGAGGGTCTGCAGGATCAGCCACATGCTAGCATCCGCTGGCTGAACACGGTTATCGATGTGCAACGCCGTGATGACTATGTGCATCTGACTGTCGACACCCCGGATGGGACTTATGACACCCAGGCCGAGTGGGTGATTGCCGCTGACGGCTCACGTAGCATAATGCGTCGCCAGCTCGGTTTGGACTGGGAAGGCGTGGTGTTTGAAGAGAAATTTCTCATTGCCGACGTGGTGATGCAAGCCGATTTCCCGCCGGAGCGGTGGTTCTGGTTTGCGCCGCCGTTCGGCAACGGGCATTCGACGCTCCTGCACATGCAGCCGGACAACATGTGGCGCATAGACTTTCAGCTTGGGCGCCATATCGATCCCAAAGAAGAGGCCAAACCGGAGCGTGTGATATCGCGCATCAAGGCCATGCTCGGTGATGATGTCCCGTTTGAGTTGGAATGGGTGAGTGTGTACGCTTTCCAATCACGTCTGCTGGAGAATTTTGTGCATGGCCGCGTCCTTTTTGCCGGTGACGCCGCGCATCTGATGTCAGTCTTTGGCGCACGCGGCGCCAACAGTGGTATCCAGGATGCGGATAATCTGGTGTGGAAATTGAAATGGGTGCTCGATGGCAAGGCCCCGGAACGGCTGCTGCAGAGCTACAACGAAGAACGTCACGATGCGGCTGTGGAGAATCTACTTTATACCAGTAGCAGTGTAAACTTTATTTCTCCTAACGAGCCTGGGACGTTAGCCTTGCGCAATGCCGTGCTGGAGCTAGCGCATGAGTACGATTTCGTTCGGCCCTTAATCAATAGCGGACGGCTTTCCACCGCCACCGTTGTGCCGGAGTCGTCACTCAACACGCCCGATACGGATCGTTTTGAGACGCCTCTCGTGCCTGGCGCGCCGTGTGTGGATGCGGAGATCGACATGGCGGGCCAACCGTCGTATCTCCTCAATCACCTAGGATGGGATTTTATAGGTCTCTATTATGCTGTTGACCCGCATGTCGTGTCCGAGACATCATTACAGGCGTTGACGGCTTTGGCTCACGGCGATATTCCTGTACGCTGTTTGCTCCTTAGTAGCATGCCACTGACGGCAACGAACTTAGCGGATTTACCGGTTATCTATGACTGCCTGGGGTACCTCAAGAGCCGCTATGATTTGACGGACGGCGCGTTTTATTTAGTGCGCCCCGATCAATATATCTGTGCGCGCTGGCGGCATTTCGACGCTAGCGCCACGCGCGCTGCAGTCGCCCGTGCCTGTGCTGGGGAAGCAAAATAATGTCAAAACTCCTCACCGCGCCACGTATCGAAAAACCGGGTGAGTTCTACTGCGCGTTAGCGGCCTTACACGAGGGGCTCGATGCCGAAGCGAGCCTCGTGGTGAATGCCAAGCTGATTCTGTTCCTGGCCAATCACATTGGCGACCATGACGTGCTGATGGATGCGATTGAAAGAGTCAAGGCCGGATATCATCGCCGATGATGCCAGCGAAGAGGTCATCTTCGGGTAATAGTGTCGGCACGGCACTCTGCGCCAGGATGTAGTCGTCATAGGGGTACGCGGTCCGGGCGACCTCAGAAGGTAGGCCGAACCAGTGCCGCGACTGCGGATCGATCTGGGTCGCGTGCGCCCGAATCGCGTCTTGCACCTGCTCCCAGTGGTCGCCGATGAAGACCTTGGTGGTGAGGCGATAATCCATCGACGACCGTCGCTTCCAGCGCTCGGTATTAAAGGGCGACGGCAAGCCGAGACGGACGAACGCCTCGTGTTGGGCCATGAGCCCGGCCCGGGACCACACGGTATAATAGAGTTTCTGCGGCGCCCACGCTTCGCCCAGCTCGGGATGATACGTGGGATCGCCTGCAGCCGCATAAGCCGGCACTGATGCGTCATGTACCCGGAGATGATCGGGATGCTGATAGCCCCGCTGGTTGTCAGAGTAAGTCACGACGACGTGTGGCCGTTCCTGCCGCAGGAGACGGACCAAAGCCTGAACCGTTTCTTCGAGAGGGACCGCGGCAAAAGTGCCGGGCTCGTTGCTCGCGGGCATGTTCGAGTCCCGGTAGCCGAGCACCCAGACCCGCTGATAGCCCAGGTGCTTTGTCGCCGCGGCTAGTTCCTCGCGGCGGATTTCCGGAAGGCGCGCCAGCACCTCAGGCTGATCGAGCGCCGCATTCTCTATGGATCCAGCCTCGCCTCCCGTGCAGCAGACAAGGACCGTGCCCACGCCCGCCGCAGCATAGCGCGCCGCGCTGCCGCCGCCCTTGGTGGACTCGTCGTCGGGATGGGCGTGAATCGTGAGTAAGCGACGCGGACTCGTGGTGGGGTCGCCATGGACGCGGAGCACCTCGGGCCCTGGAGTAGTGTGAACGTGTAGAGATTCCAACGGCGTTTTTTACCTCCTCAGACGAATTCATTCATGACGGCTTTAGGCTACACTGGTGATGCTTCCACCGCGCGCAAACCATAGACTGCGTTTCGGACACCGTATCACAATGCCGCGCTATGGTCACGCCAACTGCTATCGACCCCATATCACAAGCGCCGCACCAGATGCGCTGCGGCCATAAAAGACCAAAGCGTGGTATCTCATGCCATGCTTGCACTCCGCCGATAAAGGCACGATTGTCGCTGACAGCAAACCAGACATACATCTTTTGGGCCCTTCCCCGGAAAACATGATACAGCGCATCGTGTCCAAATCAAATCGTGACATTATGCACCTCATGATACCAGCAGACCCAATATCACAAAGGAAGTGAGCATGAACCTGGCCAAATCTATATTCTCTTCGTGCCTGTGCTTGCTTCTGATACCGGTATCTCTCTTTGCCTGTGGTAAACTGTTCTCAACCATACCGGCTGACAGCCTTTTCACACCGCAGCATAGAGCCATCGTTATTCATCATAATGGACGTGAAACGTTTATCCTGCAGGAACAATTCTCAGGTGCAAACACGGACTTTGCCTGGGTAATACCTGTTCCCGCTTATCCTGAGGTTGAGGTCACGTCATCAGGCATATTCACAACGTTAGACTTTCTGACAGGGCCAATTTATGCGGATGAATCCAGGCAATGGTTCTACATCTTTCTCACAGGTCTGATACTGGTTGCTATACTTTTCAGCTTTACCCTACATGGACGATTTAGACTCGTCACCAGCATACTGTGTATCGTTGTTCTCGTCATTCTCATACGCACGGTCTCGGTCCCAACTTTTGCATCATATCAATCTACCGGGACACTGCCCCTGGAGCAGCCGGAGGCGGTCCGCGTGCATACGAGCAAACAGATCGGCGTGTACGATATCCGTGTCATGAGCTCGCAAGAACCCGACGTGCTGCTGCGGTGGTTAAACGTCAACGGGTATCAACACACCGCCAGAAGCGATGCGCTCATGAAAGACTATGCGCAGCAAGGGTGGTTTTTCGTAGCCGCAAAAGTGCATCAGAGCGCGGCAGGCCGTATGGGTGAGAGCCATAGCTATATACAGCCCCTCAAATTGACATTTGCCTCAGACGCGATCCTCTATCCCCTCTGGCTGACCACGGCGGAACGCAGTGAGGCCGAAGTTGTCTTGTATGTGTTCGCCCCTGAAAAAGTCGATGCTGCAGGTTTTCACACCGCATTCGCTGATCGTTTATACCCGGATACGATGCAATATAAAAAGGCAATCCACCACTCCACAGGGACAAAGATACACTCGACGTCAAATCGCGAAGAAACGGCAGCACTGAATTTTGTCCATGGCGTATGGCCCATGCAGCACATTGCCCATCCGCTTCTTCTGCAATGGGTGCCGCATGACTCGTATCTGACCAAGCTACAAACCACGATCAATCAGGATTCCATCCCTGAGGATGTGACGTTCTCTGCTGCTGCGTCGTCGAAGCCGTTTCGTCAGACGGTATATAAAACCAAGGCATTACAAGGTGTAGCCCTGGATAGTGGTCTGCTACTATGGCTCATTGCCAGTTGCGCTCTTCTGTGCGGCGGTCCACAGGGCACAAGCATCATATCGCCGGGAGCCATCAGGGCTTTCTCCGGCTGTGCCATCGTGGCCGGCCTGATAGGCGCTCTACTCCTGTGGCAGTCTAGCCCGAAGTTCCCCTGGCAGAATAGGCGGAGGGTTAAGTAGATCAACAGGTTGGCCCAATTCAAAAGTCC
>CBCXVS010000151.1:0-18131 GCA_965178525.1 uncultured bacterium
CATGTAAATGGACTTTTGAATTGGGCTGACCTGTTGATCTACTTAACCCTCCGCCTATTCTGCCAGGGGAACTTCGGTCTAATGTATTTATAGAAGTGATATAAGATATAGCTGTTACACTTCCCATGGTGATATCAAGTAATACCATAGTTGGAAGTAGAAATTTATTTCTTAGACTGAGTTTCATCATCTCTTCTTCATCTCCGCTGGTAGCAACATGTTGATGCGCCTTCTTTTTCGCCTCAAGATTTATCGGATTAATGATGCAAAACCCTAACATCACGGTTGGCGCGTTGTGTCTCGCTTGTCTCGCACCGTTCTTGTTGCTGGAAACTAAGTCGCTTCCGGCACCTTCTCCCGGCACGGTGTGAGCATGCTCCTCATCTGCTCAAGGCGCATCACCGATCGCGAAAGGATCCGGTAGAAATCTTGCAAAAAACGAGTCGTGGGAAATCCTATTACCTCGTCGCCCTCACTCCCGTGTCACCGGGATGAGACAGGAGCGAAAAGGCGAAAATGCCGTAGACTTCCCACATGAGAAACCGGCTGCTGACAGCATTTTGGGAATGGCTGTCAGGCTTTTGACATGGCCGTTGCCAAAACCGAGTGCAACCCGGCTTCCCCGTGGTGTGGAGAGGTCGTAGAACTGCACGAAAGGAAAGGAGAACTGACGATAGCTGTCATTCTCATCATCGACGATTCAGCGTTTCAGCACAAGCGCATCCGCGAGGCTGTCAACGCCGTAGGCTATGCGACCTTGGAGGCGGCCAATGGGGCCGAGGGTCTGGAGGTAGCCAAGGCCCACGACCTCGACTGTATTCTGACGGACCTCCTGATGCCGGTCATGGACGGCATCGAAGTGCTCGAAAACCTCCGCGATCGCGGGTCGCAGGTGCCCGTCATCGTGATCACTGCGGATATTCAGGACAGTACGGCTGAGCAGTGTTGCCCGCTGGGGGCCAAGGCGATTCTCAACAAGCCGCCGGAGCCCGACGAGCTGTGCAACGTGCTGCATGACGTGCTGGGCCTGAACCAGGGAGCGACTTTATGAGTATGACGTTGGACCAGCGCGATGCCCTGCAGGAAGTGATCAACATTGGCGCTGGGCGGGCGATCTAGGAGTTGAACAAATTGATCCGGACCCATATTGCCGTGCAAATTCCGTCTGTCGCGGTTTTGGCGCCGCAGGAGATACCTGAGACCTTACAACGACTCAGCACGATGCCGTTGACTACCGTGTGGCTCGAGTTCACCGGCATGTATAGCGGCAACGTCGTCTTGGCATTTCCGCCCGAGGGTACGTCGACACTCGTGGCCGCACTGACGAATAAGACGCCGGAAACGCTGGACTTCGATGCGGTCAGAGCCGCCACGTTGAGCGAAATGGGCAACGTAGTCCTCAGCCGCATGATCGAGGCGATGGGCAATATGTCGAGACAACGGCTGACGTTCTCCCTGCCTGCTTACGTGGAAGATACGGTGGAGAACCTGCTGGCGCTCAGCGGGGCCCGTTCGGACGTCGGCATCATTTTCGGAAAAACCGGTTTCACCATCGCATCGTTGCAAATAGAAGGATGTCTCCTGCTGCTTTCCCCCTTGAGCGCATGACCACTGGGGATATTCAGGACGGCACGGCTGAGCAGTGCTTTGCGCTGGGGGCCAAGGCGATTCTCAACAAGCCGCCGGAACAGGAAGCGCCGTGCAACGCGATTCATGACGCGTTCGGTCTGAACCAGGGAGCGGCCCTATGAGTATGACAGTGGACCAGCAGGATGCCCTGCAGGAAGTGATCAACATTGGCGCTGGGCGGGCGGTCCGGGAGTTGAACAAGTTGCTCCGGACCCATATTTCCATGCATATCCCGTCTGTCGAGATTTTGTCGCCACAGGAGATGCCTCAAACCTTACAGCCATTAAGCACGGCGCAACTGACCACGGTGCGGCTCGAGTTTAACGGCACGTTTGACGGCAGCGCCGTGCTGCTATTTCCGTCTGGGGCTGCGTCAAAGCTCGTGACGGTACTGACGGATGAGGAGCCCGGAACGCCGGACTTTGAGGCGGTCAGAGCCGGCACACTGAGCGAGGTGGGCAATATCGCCATGAATGGCGTGCTGGGTTCGATGTGCAACGTGCTGAAGCAGCGGCTGACTTTCTCTCCTCCTGTGTACACGGAAGACACCATGGAGAACCTGCCGGTTCTCAGCGATCCACCTTCAGGCTCAGGCATCGTTTTCGGCAAGACCAGTTTCACCATTGCGTCCCTGCAGATTGAAGGATGCATCCTGCTGCTTTTCGGCATGGGTTTGATCGATACGTTGCTAACTTCGATTGACGCCATCAATGCCTAAATGCGAGGCGGACCACGGGCCAGGATTTCCCGGAACCGGGTAGGCCACGGGCGTATGAGGGAGATGAGCAATGCGTGACATGGATGACGTCATCAAGGAATTTCTCGTCGAGAGCTACGAGAATCTCGACCAGCTCGAACGCGATCTGGTGGAGCTGGAGCAAGATCCCACCGCACGGCAGACTCTGACAAGCGTTTTTCGTACCGTTCATACCATCAAGGGCACCTGTAGCTTTCTCGCCTTCACCCGGCTAGAGACGCTCACCCATACCGGCGAAAATCTCCTGAGTCGTCTACGCGACGGGCACCTCATGCTCACGCCTGAAATCGCCACGGCATTGCTGGCCATGGTCGATGGCATCCGTCAGAGCCTGGCCACCGTCGAAACCACCGGCCACGAGGGCGACGGCGACGACGCAGAGCTGATCGCCACCCTGAGGCACTTGCAGGAAGGGCTACCTGTCACAGAACCTGCCGCGAGCCCTGGGGCCGTACCGCCTCCGGAAGACGGCATGGCGGCAGGAGATGAACCTGAAGACGAACCGGTGCGTATTGGCGAATTGCTCATCAAAAGCGGCCAGGCCAGTGCGGAGCAAGTCGCGGGCGCCCTGCAACAACAGCAACAAGGTGATCCGCGGCAACTTGGGGAGATTCTGGTTGCCGAACACGACGTCGAGCCGGCGACGATCCGCAATATGCTCGAGGCGCAGCAGCAGACGCAGACCACGTCCGTGTCGGACAGCACCATCCGAGTGGATGTCGCCCAGCTCGACACCTTGATGAATTTGGTCGGTGAGCTCGTCTTGAACCGCAATCAGCTCCTGCAGTACGCCGTGGGCCAAGAGGACGCGGGTTTTGTCAACACCTGCCAGCGACTCGACCTGATCACCACCGAGTTGCAAGAGAGTGTCATGAAGACCCGGATGCAGCCATCGGCAACGTCTGGAGCAAGTTCCCCCGGCTCGTGCGCGACTTGGCCCAATCCTGCGGCAAGCAGGTCCACATCGAGATGGATGGCAATGAAACCGAACTCGACAAGGCCCTCATCGAAGCGATCAAGGAGCCCCTCACGCACGCGGTGCGCAATGCCGTCGCCCATGGCATCGAGACCCCGGACGTGCGGCGCGCTGGCGATAAACCGGCGCAAGGCTCCCTCTTCCTGCGGGCCTTTCATGAGGGCGGGCAAGTCAACATCGAAGTGACGGATGACGGAGCCGGCATCGATCCCGTCCGCATCAAGCAGGTGGCCCTGCAACGTGAGCGGGTGACGCCGGAGCGGGCCATGCGCATGAGTGAGCGGGAGCTGCTGCAGCTGATTTTCCAGCCCGGCTTTTCGACGGCCGCGCAGGTGACCACCGTGTCCGGGCGCGGTGTGGGCATGGATGTAGTCAAAACCAACGTCGAGAAAATCGGCGGTTCGGTCGACATCCAGAGCCAGGTGGGGCAGGGGACGACCCTGAGAATCAAAATTCCCCTGACTCTCGCGATCATCCCGGCCCTCGTCATCAGCAGCGGTGGTGAATGTTTCGCGATACCGCAGGTCAGTTTGTTGGAACTGGTCCGCCTGGAAGGAGAGCAGACTCACAAGAATATTGAGATGATCCACGGCACCCCCGTGTATCGCTTGCGCGGCCTGCTATTGCCGCTGGTCTACCTGAACCATGAGTTGCAGCTTGCAACCGGTGCGGACAGGGAGACGGTACATATTGTGGTGCTGCAAGCTGATGAGCGACACTTTGGCTTGGTGGTGGACGACATTATCGATACCGAAGAGATCGTCGTCAAACCCTTAGGCAAGCAGTTGAAGAGCATCTCTGTGTTTGCCGGGGCCACGATTATGGGGGATGGCAAGGTGGCCTTGATCTTGGATGTGCTGGGTCTGGCGCAACGCGCCAGCGTGATCTCGGAGGTGCAGGGCCGCATGTTAGCGGATCAGGTGACGCAGTCCGAAGAACGCCCGGACGGTCGCCAGACCTTAATGCTCTTTCAGGGTACCGGCGATGGACGGATGGCCATCCCGCTGGCCATGGTGGCGCGCCTCGAAGACGTGCCGCGCACGGCTGCGGAGCGGGTGGGTGACCAGGAGGTCATGCAGTATCGGGGCCAGATTCTGCCCCTGATCCATCTCGCCGATATCCTCCCTGAACGCCGCCAGCAGCTGCGCCATGCGGAGACGAGCGCGCCAGATGAGGACCGCATGCACGTGGTGGTCTGTACCCATCAGGGACAAAGCGTAGGGCTGGTGGTCGAGCGCATCCTCGATATCATCGAAAATGCGTCGGCTATTCAAGGCCGCGCCAGCCGGCAGGGCGTGCGAGGGACTGTCGTCATCCAGGATCGCGTCACCGAGTTGCTCGATGTCGAGGCGATCATCCGCACGGCTGCCCCGACTTTTTTCACACCGCCAGTTGCCACTGTAGGGGAGGCATAACCCGTGGCTGAAGCCCTGCAGTTCAGTACCTTTTTTCTCGGTGATCTCTTCCTCGGTGTGAGGGTGGAACAGGTGCAGGAAGTCCTGCGCTCCCAGGAGATGACCTGCGTGCCGCTGGCGCCCCCGGTGGTCAGCGGGTTGATTAACCTGCGCGGCCAGGTCGTGATCGCGCTCGATCTGCGGCACCGCCTGGCTCTGCCCGAGCGCCCCGCCGAGCAGCGGCCGATGAATGTTGTGATGCGTGCCGACGACGGTGCGGTGAGTTTGCTGGTCGATACCATCGGGGATGTTCTGGAAGTTGAGGAAGATGCCTTCGAGCCCCTGCCCGAGACCCTCACCGGGGTGGTCCGTGAGTTGCTCCAGGGGGTCTATAAACTTCAAGACCGCCTGCTGCTGATTCTGGATACCGACAGGGCGCTGGAGGTGCCCGCAGGCGCACCGACCTAAGCAAAGGGCTCCGCGGAGCGCGCGAAGGGACGCGAAGTGAACGGATACGTCTTGGTCCTGCGTGATGTTCATGGCCTTCGCGGATGCCTCGTCATTATTGAAGGAAAGCATGATGGGATGTTTTAGCACCAGGATACCAGGCTTTCGCGGCATGAAACTTCTCACGAAATTACTCGTTATTTGCCTTGTTTTCGTTGCGCTGATCGGTGCATCCGGAGGCGCGGGACTCGTGTTTATCATAAAGATTCAGCACAAAGTCGAGAGCCTTTCCGAGCAGGCATCGCCTATGCTCAGCACCACGAGCACGATCGTTGAACAGATGCAAAAAGCCAACATTGCGATACTGGAACTCTTGCGCTCGAAAGATGTACAAGCCATTCAAGAGCAGGCAAAGATTGTCGACGAATTTGATCGCGCGTTTCAGGAGAAACGGGAACAATTAGCCACGATCATCGCTCGGGGCAACACCCGCCTGGATACGGACATCATGGCACAGGCGCATCAGAAGTTTATGATCCAAGCCCGCGCCGTGATTCTGGCCCGACACACCGAAGTGGCGATGCAAGAGGTCAGCCTGAGCGATTTCAAAAAACATCGTCAGCAACTCGATGCTCATCTCATGGCTTTGATCATCCGGGGTGAGGCAGAAATCAAGGCGATGCACAACCCGGGCAAAACGATGTCGCTTTCCGGTGCGGCCGACGAGTTCATGTCGGCAGTGCTCCTTGATGACTATTTCTTAGGGCGGGAGGCATCTGTGCTGCAGCATGATCTCATACAGTTGCAGGACATCGTCAGGGCGTACGTCGCGGTCCAGGATACGGGGCAGCTACCTGCCATCGAACAGCAATTCCTGCGCGTAATCGAGCCGGCGCAGGCAAGACTGGAAAAGTTGCGAAGCCATGTACCCGCCGGCCAGAGCGAACCGCTTGTGCAACAGCTCATGGACGGTTTCAGAATGCTGCAGCATCACGTGCTGACGCTCGACGGGGTGTTTGACAGCCACCAAACATTTCTCCTGGCACGGGCGAATGTCGAGCATCTGCAAGCACAGCTTGCTTCAACCATCGCCGAGTATGAAGCGGCCCTTCATACGATCTTCGACACTGCCATGAGGCTCAATGCACAGGCACGAAAAACCACCCACGATGTCGTCGTACAAGCTCGCCAAGGCATCGGCCTCATGGTCATGGTGGGCCTTACGATTGCGCTTCTTATTGCTATTTTCGTACCGCGTTCCATCACCAAGCCGATCCAAAGCGTCGCCACCGTGGCAGAGGCCGTCGCGACGGGTGATCTGCGCCAAGACATCGCCATCCGCCAGACGAATGAAATCGGGCGGCTGGCGGAGGCGTTTCGGGAACTGATCGCCTATATCCAGGGGGTTGCCGTGGCGATGGAATCCCTTGGCCAGGGAGATGTCACGGTCCAGGTAGCCCCGAGGTCGGAGCACGATGTGCTCTCGCAGAATTTCAACAAGGCCGTGAACGGGATGTGCGCCGCGATCCGAGCCATCGCGCGCAATGCCGAGGCGCCGGGTGACTCCTCCAAGGAGCTCTCCGCGGTGAGCCAGCAAATGGCCAACAACGCCGAAGAAACCGAGGTCCAAGCCCACACCGTGTCGGCAGCCTCCGAGCAAGTCAATCACAACATCGAAACGGTGGCCACCGGCAGCGAGGAGATGAGCCTGAATATCAAGGAGATCGCCAAGAGTGCCGCCAAGGCGGCGGAGGTTGCAGCGGAGGCGGTGCTGACGGCTGAGGTGACCAACGCGACGATTGTGAAACTCGGTGAGAGCAGCGCGGAAATTGGCAACGTCGTCAAGGTCATCACCTCGGTCGCCGAGCAAACGAACCTGCTGGCGCTCAATGCGACCATTGAGGCGGCGCGGGCGGGCGAGGCGGGCAAAGGCTTCGCCGTCGTGGCCAACGAGGTGAAGGAGCTGGCCAAGGCCACGGCCAAGGCCACTGAGGACATCGGGCGCAAGATCGAGGCAATTCAGTCCGACAGCCAGGGGGCGGTCGAGGCGATTAGTGAGATCAGCATGGTGATCAACCAGATCAACGAGATCCAGGGCAGTATTGCCAGTGCGATGCAGAAACAGGGGGCCACCACGGGCGAGATCGGTCGCAACGTCATCGAGGCGTCAAAGAGCACCGCGGATATTGTGCAAAGCATTGGAGGCGTAGCGCAGGCCGCTCAGAGCACGACGATAGGCGCCGCCAACATGCAGATGGCGGCCGACGAGTTGGCCCATATGGCCTCGGATCTGCAACGGCTCGTCAGGCTGTTTATTTATGAGTGCCCTGACGTCTCGGGGCAGAACGAAAACGCTGACAGCGGAGGGCCGGAACAGGGCGGTGGGCTCGCAGACGATGACGTGTTCAGTCTAGCGGCCGCCAGCTTCGAGACGGACGAAGAGGTGCGAAGCGAAGACGTTGCCCGCCTCTAAATCACACCCGAGCCCCCGCCTGGGATGCTCACCGGCGTGGCCGGTGAGCTGATCTGGGGGAGCTGTAAGCTCTAGGTCAGGTTGTTGCTGATTCTGGATATCGACAGAGCGTTTGAGGTGCTTGCAGGCTCACCGTGAGAGGGTAATGGTGCCGCCTGCCGAGAGGTGGGTGGCGATGGCCATGGTCGCAAGAGGAGGTGACCGCGTCATACAAAAGACAATGCATATTTTAGGCAGTAGTTGAGACAACACCTGAAGGTTTTTGATCACACATAAGCAAAAGGAGAAAAGAACGTGCCAACAACGAAACGATTTACTTCACTACTCAGCAGTGTTTTGGCTCTTGTGCTTTACTCGATTAGTTATGCAGACATTCGGTTTGAGCATGTCATGAACATCGGTTCAAAGGGGTCCGGTCCTGGTCAGTTCAGGTATATAGAAGATTTTTCCTTTGACGGGAACGGATACATTCTGGTGACAGATGCGGCTAATTCCAACATCCAGGTGTTCGATAAAGCTACAGGAAAGTACATCACTCAGTTTGGCGGTAAAGGTGACGAGGAGTACAACTTCGAGAAACCGGAAGGGATTGCGGTCGCCCCGGATGGGCATATATTTGTCGCCGATTATACGACTGGATACATTAAGAAATTTGATCGAAACTACACATGGATCAAGACGTTCAGTAGGGTTGTTCCCCAATAGTTAATGAGGTAGGCTATCCTCCCCCAAACGATGGAGGGAGCCCAGCCAGGTCATTGGTTATCCGAGATGATCGGCAGATGAAAGCCTTAACCGGTGTGTCTCAGACGCAATTTGACTTCTTGCTGCCCGCCTTCAGCCACGTCTATCAACAGGCTCAGCAAAAACGCTATGAGGAGGGTGTCCAAGCTGGCAAACGCAGCCGAAAGCCGGGTGCAGGTATCAAAGGCAAATTACCCACTCTGTCAGACAAACTCCTGTTCGTTCTATATTATTACAAGACGTATCCGACGTTTGATGTTCTTGGTGCACAATTTGGTATGGTACGTTCGAAAGCGAATGAAAATCTCCATAAGCTCTCTCCCATCCTGTATGACACGTTAGTGCAGTTAGACCTCATGCCTTATCGAGAGTTGAAGACCCCAGAGTCGTTGAGGGAGGCGTTGTCAGGTGTGGATCAACTGATTATTGATGCGACTGAAAGAAGCTATCGCCGGTCACAAGATGAGACGACCCAACGTGAACACTATAGTGGTAAAAAAAAGCCATACGCTGAAAAATACAGTGATGTCGATGCCGGATAAATGGATCGTCTTTCTGGGCCGTACGTTTAGTGGTCACAACCATGATTACAGCATGTTAAAACAAGAGTTCCCACCGGACTTAGACCGGTTTAGTGACGTAGAAGTTTGGGTGCACCTGGGTTATCAGGGGATTCAGTCGGACTACAAAGGCGAAATGCTTGAGATTCCACACAAGAAACCCCGGAAGAGCAAGACGAATCCGACTCCAGAATTGACGGCGGAGCAGCAGGCGGCGAATTATGCCGTGAGTCAAGTTCGCATCTTGATCGAACATGCCATCGGCGGTATGAAGCGTTTCAACATTTTGGTGCAGCGTTTCCGCAACCGCAAAGATCACTTTGAGGATGATTCGGTGGGCATCTGGGCTGGGCTAGGGAACCTGATCTTATGCTATTGAGGAACAACTCTAGTGATTACGGTGAAGCCCCGGGCGAGAACATCAAATCCGAGTTTATGGATATTTACAATGGCCTCCTCTACATGGCCGATGCGGGTAACCATAGGGTCGACGTCTTTGACATGGAGGGGACCTTTAAATTCCTGTTCGGGGGAAAAGGCCGTGAGCCTGGGAAGATGAACAACCCCGAAGCCGCCAAGGTCAGTAGCGAAGGCAAGGTCTACGTCACTGACCTCAAAAACGATCGTGTCCAAGTCTTCACGAAAGATGGCACGTTTATCAAGACCTGGGGGCAGACGGGCACGGGTCCGGGCGAATTCAAGGCGCCAAGTGGCCTGGCCTTTGACAAGCATGACAATATCTACGTGTGTGAGATCGGGAATAATCGCGTCCAGGTCTTGGACAAAGACGGCAACTTCATCACCATGTGGGGCCAGAAGGGGACAGGGAATAGCGAATTTGTCAACCTGCACGGCATTATCGTCGACAAGGATAACGGTTGGGTGTACGTCGCCGATACTGCCAATAACCGTATCCAGGTATTCAAACCGGTAAATTAAAGAAAACGATATCATGATTGGATGTCGGTAAGTTGGATTAGAACAATCCAATCTAACACGTCAGGGACATCAGAATCAATATTCAAAGTAGAAATCCGTATCCTTACCATACAGCGTATCAATTTCATTGTTGCAGGAAAGAATGATGGGATTTTCTGGCAAAAGGCTACAAGGCTTTAGCAACATGAAACTCCTCACGAAATTGCTCTTCATTTGCTTCCTTTTTGTTGCACTGATCGGGGCAGCCGGCGGCTCGGGGCTGGTTTTTATGACACAAATTCGGCACAAAGTCGAGGGCCTGGCAGAGCAAGCCTCTCCCCTCGTCAGCACGACCAGCGAGATCGTTGAACAGATGCAAAAAGCCAACATCGCGATACTGGAGCTGTTGCGCTTGCAAGACGTACAAGACATTCAAGAGCAGGCAAAGATTGTCGACGAATTTGACCGCACGTTCCAAGGGAAACTCCAATACTTATCCACGATCACAGCCCGAGGCAGCACCCGTCTGGATACTCGAATCATGGCACAGACGCACCAGAAGTTTATGGTGCAGGCCCGTGAAGTCATTGCGGCGCACCAAACCAAAGTGGCGATGAAAGAGGTCAACCTGGCAGATTTCGAAAAACACCGGAAGCAACTCGATACACGTCTGGCGGCTTTGATCAGTCAGGGTGAAGCAGAGATCAATGCGAAGGAAGACCAGAGCAGAACGTTGTCGCTGTCGGGTGAGAACACGGCGGCGGATATGGAAAAGCTACTTTCGGACTTGTTCCTCCAGGACTATCCCTTGATGCGGGGGACAACCGCGGTTCAGCGTTATCTCGTCCAGTTGCAGGACGTTGCCAGGACATACGTCGCGACCCAAAACACCGGGCAGCTGCCTGCCGTCGAACAGCAATTCACGCGTGTGATGAAGAAATTGCGATCAAGACTGAAAAGGCTGCAAAGTCGTGCAAGAGCTGGCAAGAACAAACCGGTTGTGCAACAGCTCGTGGATGGTTTCACAACGCTACAGAACAGCGTAATGTCGGACGACGGGATATTTGCCAGCCACAAAGCATTTCTCCTGGCACGTGCGAATTTCAAGCGTCTGCAAGCACAGCTTGACTCGACGCTCGTCGAGTATACATCGGCACTCAATACGATCTTCGACACAGCGAGGGCGCTCAATGACAATGCACAAGAAACGACCAACGATGTCGTCATACAAGCTCGCCGTGGCACTGGCATCGTGATCATTGTGGGTCTCACGGTTGCACTCCTTATCGTGACTCTGTTGCCGAGTTCTATCACGAAACCCATCCAAAACGTCGCCACCGTGGCGCAAGCCGTCGTGACGGGTGATCTGCGCCAGGACATCGCCATCCGCCAGAAGAATGAAATCGGGCGGCTGGCGGAGGCGTTTCGGGAACTGATCGCCTATATCCAGGGGGTCGCCAAGGCGATGGAATCCCTTGGCCAGGGAGATGTCATGGTCCAGGTAGCCCCGAGGTCGGAGCACGATGTGCTCTCGCAGAATTTCAACAAGGCCGTGGACGGGATGTGCGCCGCGATCCGCGCCATCGCGCGCAATGCCGAGGCGCCGGGTGACTCCTCCAAGGAGCTCTCCGCGGTGAGCCAGCAAATGGCCAACAACGCCGAAGAAACCGAGGTCCAAGCCCACACCGTGTCGGCAGCCTCCGAGCAAGTCAATCACAACATCGAAACGGTGGCCACCGGCAGCGAGGAGATGAGCCTGAATATCAAGGAGATCGCCAAGAGTGCCGCCAAGGCGGCGGAGGTTGCAGCGGAGGCGGTGCTGACGGCTGAGGTGACCAACGCGACGATTGTGAAACTCGGTGAGAGCAGCGCGGAAATTGGCAACGTCGTCAAGGTCATCACCTCGGTCGCCGAGCAAACGAACCTGCTGGCGCTCAATGCGACCATTGAGGCAGCGCGGGCAGGCGAGGCGGGCAAAGGCTTCGCCGTCGTGGCCAACGAGGTGAAGGAGCTGGCCAAGGCCACGGCCAAGGCCACTGAGGACATCGGGCGCAAGATCGAGGCAATTCAGTCCGACAGCCAGGGGGCGGTCGAGGCGATTAGTGAGATCAGCATGGTGATCAACCAGATCAACGAGATCCAGGGCAGTATTGCCAGTGCGATGCAGGAACAGGGGGCCACCACGGGCGAGATCGGTCGCAACGTCAGCGAGGCGTCAAAGAGCACCGCGGATATTGTGCAAAGCATTGGGGACGTAGCGCAGGCCGCGCAGAGCACCACGGTAGGCGCCGCCAACATGCAGACGGCGGCCGGCGAGTTGGCCCGTATGGCAGCGGATCTGCAAAAACTTGTCAAGCTGTTTACGTATGAGTGCCATGGCGTCTCAAGGCTGAACGAAGACGCCGACAGCGGAGAGCCGGAAGTGGAAGGTGGGCTCGCAGACGATGACGTGTTCAGTCTGACGGCCGCCAGCTTCGAGGCGGACGAAGAGGTGCGAAGCGAAAACGTTGCCCGCCTCTAAATCACACACCATCACGGCGCTGTCGGACGTCATCGTCTGTCCTATCGCGAAGCGCTTGAGCGGCTCAAACGGCGCCGTCGGGAGACATATATGCGCGCACTCGTGATCGATGATTCAAGAGCGATGCGGATGATCCTCACCCGTATCCTGCATGAGCTTGGCTTTGATGTGGTGGAGGCAGGTAGCGGCCTTGAGGGATTGGAGCGTCTCCGGGAAAACAGCGCGGTTGACATCGTACTGGTGGGCTGGAATATGCCCGAAATGGACGGCCTGGCCTTTATCCGTGCCGTTCGAGCTGAGCGTTCCTACCGTGACCTGTGCCTCATGATGGTCACCACCGAATCGGAAATGTCGCAAATGGTCCGGGCCCTGGCGGCGGGGGCGCATGAATATGTTATGAAGCCGTTTACCAAGGAGGTGATCCAAGAGAAGCTCACCCTCCTCGGTGTTGTGCCGGCGTAGAGGCGATCCGCTGCAGGTGTCCCGTGGGCGTCGCGGTTGCGGCTAAGTACTGAGGCAAAATTCAATTTATATCTTTCCCTTGGAGAAATAGATCAAGGTCATGATGCCCAGACACTTAACAAGCCAGTATACGTATTCGGAAAGTTTCAGCGTATGGGCAAGATCCGTATTCTCATCATCGACGACGCGGTGGTGATCCACCGGTTGGTCGCGGATATCCTGGCGAGCGACCCGGCGCTGGAAGTCGTCGGCACGGCTCCCAACGGCCGCATCGGCCTCGCGAAGATGTCCCAACTCAATCCCGACCTGGTGATCCTGGATATCGAAATGCCGGAGATGGATGGCCTGGAGACACTGGTTGCCATCCGCAAGATATATCCGCGCCTGCCGGTCATGATGTTCAGCGCGCTCACCGAGCACGGTGCTGCGGCGACCCTCGACGCCCTGATCTTAGGCGCCAACGACTATGTGACCAAGCCTGCCAAAGTGAGCAGTGTGGCCGTCGCCATGCAGCGCATCCGCGAGGAACTGATACCTAAGATCAAGGATCTCTATACCGGCGTGTCGCCTCTGGTAATGCCCCCGCCACGTCCGATACCTGCTCGGACGCCGGTCCGGCGCCCGCCCGTGGGGGTGGAAGAACGCGGCTGCCAGCGGGTCGATGTGATCGCGATTGGGGTGTCGACCGGCGGACCGAACTCCCTCACGACCTTATTGTCTGCCTTGCCAGCCGATTTTCCAGTCCCTCTTGTGATCGTGCAGCATATGCCGCCCATGTTCACCAAACTCCTGGCCGAGCGCTTGGCCTCCAAGTCGGCGCTCCTAGTCCGTGAAGGGAGAACTGGCGCGCGACTCGGGCCTAACCAGGCGTGGGTGGCCCCGGGGGACTACCATATGATCCTGAGGCGTGAGGGCAAGGCCCTGCAACTGCGGCTGCATCAGGAAGCACCGGTGAACTCCTGCCGACCCGCTGTCGATGTCCTCTTCCGATCCGTTGCCGATGTGTGTGGCGCCTACACGCTCGCCGTAGTGTTGACCGGTATGGGACACGACGGCGTACAAGGGTGCGAGGATATTCGCGAAGCCGGGGGCCAGATTCTCGTCCAGGACGAGCCGACGAGCGTCGTGTGGGGGATGCCCGGTTTGGTCGCCAAGGCTGGCCTGGCTGACCGCGTCCTGCCGCTGGAGCACCTCGGGGCCGAAATCGTCCGCCGGGTAGGCGTGCACTAGGCGGCATCAGCCGCGGCCTCTCAACTCACTACTGAGCGAAAATGGATAAGCAGTCATGACCCTGAGCCACTCTGACTATGCCTACATTTATTCTCTCGTCTATGAGCACGCGGCCATCGTCCTGGAGGCAGACAAGGGGTACTTGGTCGAGACGCGCTTGCTGCCGCTCGCACGCCAAGAAGGGTTTGCCTCGCTCGAAGAGCTGATCGTCCGGCTGCGCGCTGTATCCTTCAATGACTTGCACCAACGAGTGGTCGAGGCGATGACCACCAACGAGACCAGCTTCTTCCGCGATATGCATCCCTTTGAGGCCCTCAAGACCGTGATCCTGCCAGAGCTGATCGAGAAGCGGGCCAGCGTACGCACGTTGCATATCTGGTGTGCCGCCTGTGCCAGCGGACAGGAACCCTATAGCGTTGCCATGTTGTTGCACGAACATTTCCCCCAACTGATGCAGTGGGAGGTGCGTATCATGGCGAGCGATATTTCCAGCGAGATGCTCCAACTCACTCAGGCCGGATGTTACCGCCAACTCGAAGTTAATCGCGGCCTGCCGGCGGCGTTGCTGGTGAAGTATTTCCAGAGGCGCGGTCTGGTCTGGCAGATACACGAGAACCTTCGCCAGCGCCTCGAGTGCCGCCAGTTCAATCTGGCCGGAGCCTGGCCACCGCTGCCCGATATGGACCTCATTTTGATGCGCAACGTGTTGATCTATTTTGATATTGAGACGAAGCAGGCGATTCTGGGCAACGTGCGCCAGGTGTTGAGACCCGATGGCTATTTGTTTCTGGGTAGCGTCGAGACCACACGGCACCTTGACGATGCGTTCGAGCGGGTGCAAATCAATCAAGCCTCGTGCTACCGCTTGCGGACTGGCTAAGTACTGCGCACCGCAAATGAAGAGCTGTTAGCTATTAGCTGTTAGCTGTTAGCTAAAACAGAAGACATAAGATTTCCTTCCGGCATTTTAGCTTATAGCTTATCATTAAGAACGTTATTGTGCCTCTCTTTACGTCGTGCGAAGGAGAAAGACGATGCCAATTGCAGAAGAGGACATTGCCCAGATTACCGCTAGTCTCTGGAGGTCGGTCCTCGGACTGGAGGTGCAACCATGCTCGCAAAACGTGCCACCGCAGGGACAGGAGGACTTCTTGACAGGGTGTATTGAGATCCGCGGCGCCTGGGCGGGCGCCGTGGCGCTACGCTGTTCGACGCCATTGGCGTGCCAGGCCGCCGCTATCATGTTTGGGGTGACGCCGGAGACCGTGCAGACTGAGGACATGCGGGATGCCGTCGGTGAACTGACGAACATACTCGGAGGCAACCTCAAGTCCCTGGTGCCCGAACCCTGCACCCTTTCCCTACCAGCCGTGAGCGGGGGTCTCAACGGTGAATGGGACAGCTCCGATAAACCGTGCCTCAGCCAGGTCGCTTTCGCCTGTCATGGGCAGTCCTTGTGGGTCACCTGCATGGAACGGCAAAGGTGCGGTCCATTGGAGAGACCAAGCGGCTGACACGGAGGAGAGCCCATGCGAAGTCCGAGACATCTTTGCTATATCCTAATGGGGCGGCCCGCTGTGGCCTCACCGTGCTGAACCTCGCCCTTCACCTAGCGTGCCGCTCTATGCTACACTGGCGTCGAAGACACGTTGCCGCTCTTCATCTCGTGCCGACATGACGCACGCACGCTTACGCACCCCTCTCTCGGGGCTACCGACTACGATGCATTTTGCTGCTTTGCCCTATCTCGGCTTGCTGGGATTTGTGCCCGCATTACTGGCCTTATATCTCTACGCATTCTGGCGCAAGCGTCAGGCCCTGGCCGTGTTTGTGGGGTTAGCATTGGCGTCGCGGCTCATACATGGGTTCAGCCATATACGGCGCTGGGGCAAAACCCTGTGTGTGCTCGGCTCCGTCGGCTGTTTGGTCCTGGCGTTGACGCAGCCTCAATGGGGGCAAGACTGGCAGCAGGCGCCCAGTCGGGGCCGCGATTTGATCATTATGTTGGATGTCTCGCTCAGCATGCTGGCAGAGGATGTGTTGCCGAACCGTTTGGAACACGCCAGAAACAGCATCGCCCCACTGCTACAACTTCTCCGCCACGAAGGCGGCCACCGGCTGGGTCTGGTGGTGTTTGCGGGGAGGGCAAGTATGCAATGTCCCTTGACGCTCGATTATGCGTTCTTTTGGCAACGGCTACAAGAGGTCGGGCCGGATACGGTGACGCGCGAGGGAACCTTGATTGGCGATGCGTTGCAGCAGCTTCTGCGCGAGTTTGGCACGCTCGACCCCCACTACACGGATATTATCCTGCTGACCGATGGCGACGATCACAATAGCTTCCCGCTGCATGCAGCCCAAGCCGCGGCGGCGCAGCAGATTAGTCTGTACACGGTGGGCGTGGGAGATACCAGTCGCGGGGCGTTGATTCCGCTCCGGCAGGCGGTAGACACCCGTTCGTATGTGCAGTATCGGGGGCAAGCCGTGCGCTCGCGTATGCAGCAGAGCCTCCTATTGGAAATGGCACGGCTCACGGACGGCACCTACGTGCCCGCTGGCACCCGCGCCATCGAACTCGATCGTCTCTATCGCGAAAACATTGCGTCCAAGGCTCGGCGCGACATCGACGCCGCGGCTCGTGAGGGCTTCGTCCACCGCTATTATTGGTTCGTCCTCGCCACTCTATTCTTGTTGGCTGTCGATATGATGTTGCAGGAACGCACCATGAGCCGGGAGAAGCAAGCGGGATGAAGGGATGCAAGGCCCTGTTGGGCATAGGCGTCATATTGGTTTGGCCGGTCTTCGGACAGGCGATGTCTCCATACCGAGCGGTGCAACAGGGCAATGTCTTGTACCAGGTTGAGCAGTACGCGGCGGCCTTGGAGTTATATACCACGGCGAATCAGGCCCTGCCGGAAGCAGCGGAGATTCATTTTAACCAGGGCAATGTCTTCTACAAACAACAGAACTATGCAAGAGCTCTGGCATCTTACACCGAGGCGCTGCATCGGGGGGACCGACTCTTGGAAAGCCACATCAAATACAACCTGGGCAATGTCGAATATCAGCAAGCTTTGCAAGCCATACAGAACCCTGAAGACGCGCTGCAGCATCTCTATGCAGCCACCATCTATTATCGCGATAGCTTAGAGATCGACCCGAAGCAGCTGGCGGCCCGCTATAATCTGGAATTGGCCCAGCGACTGCGGCACCAACTGTTGCGGCAAGATGGCCAACAGCCATCACCGCAAGGCAAGAAGCGCCAGAAGGCAGAGAACCAAGGAGAGCCGTCCTCACAGCGCCAACCGCAGTCCCAACAACACGAGACCCCGCAAGATGAGCCGCAAGACAGCCGGGGTCAACAAGCCAACCCGGCATCTCAAACCCATGCGTCTCCCGACAGCGGCCGCGTCGGGACGCGGCAGATGGCCACACCACAGAAACTGAGCCTGGAAGAGGCTGAACGCCGGCTCGACGTCATTCGTCAGCGGGCCCGCGAGATCGACAAGTTGCGGCAACAATGGCAGCGTGCCCGAATGCGCGATGCGCGCATGGAGCGGTATTGGTAAGTACCGCGTCCTTCAGACTATCCTTACCGGGTCGGTTGGCCCCAGTTCGCGCCCTCTTGCGCCAGGGTTTCAAGATAAGCGCCGATTTTAAAGATCTCGTCCTCAGGTAACACTTTGCCCCAAGCCGGCATATTTTGAATGCGTCCCGGAACTTTTTTGCCTTTTTTCACGATGTCGACATATTTCCGGAAGCCTTTTTTAAAGACCCGCAGATTTGCGCCTTGCCCGCGCTCCCCACGTCCATCGGCCCGGCCGCCATGACAATTGCCGCAGAAGTTGCGATAGGAAGATCGGCCTTGTCTGATGGCGGTTTTATCGCCCGAGAAGGGATTGATCGCCGGCACCTCGGTGTCTGCCAGCGCCAGGTGTCCCTCTAGCCCGAAGTTCCCCTGGCAGAATAGGCGGAGGGTTAAGTAGATCAACAGGTTAGCCCAATTCAAAAGTCCATTTA
>CBCXVS010000152.1:0-17937 GCA_965178525.1 uncultured bacterium
CATGACAAAACCCCCTCATGTGTTGGGTCAACCGTTGACACGACCAGCAGTTAGAGCTTCACTTAAGGCCATTCGGGCCCTTACCGCGTGTGGGTGCACAATCCCAAGCTCGTCCACGCCATTGCACCGCTCGGCGACCATTTCACGCCGGGACAGTCGGCGTTGTCAGAGCGCGAGCGGGAGATCGCGGTGCTCGTCATCTGCAGCCAATGGGGTTCGGTCTTTCCGACCAATGCGCACGAACGGCGCGGCAAAGAAGTTGGGCTGCCAACCGACATAGTGGAGTCAATCGTTGCGGGCCGGCCAGCCACGTTCACAGATGAACGCGAAGGCGTGGTCTACGACGTCGCTCGAGCGTTGGCAGGCGGGCGGTTGATCTTACAGGACCTGTATGATCGGGCGGTCTGGGTCCTTGGCCACGACGGCGTTACCGACGTGATCGTGCTGATGGGATACTACACGTGTGTCTCGCTGACCATGAACTTCTATGCCGTGCCAGCAAGTGGGGGCGGCACGGCGAGACATTAAGATGTGGACAGGCGTGTGTGCTGGACGAGCAATCAACGTTTGGCAGTCACACGCCTGCTCCAGGCCGGGTCAAACCCAGGCGCTTGCGCTGATGATACGGTATGACCCATCTTCACGGTTCCGATTGTCGGGTTACAGGGCAGGCATTCAGTCAGAGCGATACGCTTACTGAATGCCTCGTTCGGGGTTAATCGGGGATTGGGATCGACACCGAGACCCGTTGTTCCGTACCAATCCCTCGCGTGATGTGCCCTTTTCCCGTCACATCTTCCGCCACTAACACGTCACCGGTCTTGAGGACGCGCTTTTCCCCGTTACCCGTTTCAATCTCCATGCCGCCCGATAGGACCATGACGTATTGTCGCCGGGGCGCATTATGCCAATCTTGGAAAAATTCCCCCGGACCGGGGTTACAGCGGACTGGCCCCTCTCCTGGATTGGTAGCGATGGCGGTGAAGGCATCGATATCCAATTCCTCGAAGTGTGTCTGTTCATCAGCACCCGTATAAATGCGAATGACTTGCATGGGCTTCCCCCTTGGTTTGCGATCTTGCCGTCAGCGTCTCCCGGTAAAACCAAATCGGTTCACACGAGATCAGTACACAGAATGGCTGGCTCATGAGACAGGTAGCGGTTTCTCCGTGATGTCTGGGGGCAGTTCCGCCCCGAAGGCGTTGAGGTTAAAGGCGAGCATCGTATAGCAGCCGATGAGATTGGTCAGCTCGGTCACGCCTTGGATACCAAACTGGGCAAGCGCTGCATCGAACGTCGCCTGGCTGACCTGGCGAGACCGCACGAGTTCACGGCCATAGTTCACCACCGCGGCCTCATCCGGCGCCAGATTGTTGAGCGCTTGCTTGTCGCGCAGATGGTCAATGATCTCATCCCGCAATCCCGCCGCCCGGCCCATGGGCGCATGGGCATTCCAGATGAACTGGCAGTCATTTTCCCGGGCGGTGGTGAGCATGGCGAGTTCCCGGATGCGCGGCGACAGCGAGGTATCTTCCCGCAAGTATCGCGCCAATTCCAGCCCGCGTTTCGCCACCTCCGGGGTATTGAACATGATCGACCCCGGTCCATGCGTCGGCACCCCTCCACGCTGTTGCACCAGTTCGTCGAACGTCGTCTGTTGGTCGGCGGGTATGCGGTCCCGAGTAACGGTCGATATCCGTGCCATGTTGTCCTCCTTGTCGATCTCACAGATCAAAGATGAGTTCTTCGCTATCAGCTATCAGCTATCAGCTATCAGCTATCAGCTAAAACCCGGAAGAAGAAATCTTGTATCTTCTTTTTTAGCTAACAGCTAATAGCTCATAGCTTACAGCTCCTCATTTGCGGTGCGCAGCGTTAAGAACCTCTGCTGAATGACAGTGGGTTCAAGGGTCACGGTCAGATAACCCGCCTCGTCAGCGCCGAAGGAGGTGTCCTGGTCAAACTCCTGGACGAGGTGGGCGGTGAGTGCTTTCAGCTCTGCGTCAGGCGTATGATCGATCGCGCAACGCGTCCTAGGTTCGGTCGTTTGCTTTAAGATACGCTCAATCTCCGCCGTGAGTCGCTCTCTCACGACGATCTGCCGCTGCATGTCCTCAATGACCTCGAGGTGTTTATCCAGGTAGCAGCCGCCGAATACCATGACGTCACATTCCTGATCGTCAATCCGGTCGGTGCCCTGAGTTTTGGGTATCAGCTCATGCTCGTCGAGATACGCTCGAATCGCGTCGTCCTCCGGGTCCGGCTGGCCCCGGCTGAAGGCGAGAAACACCGAATACATGAAGAACGCTTTGGGCTCTATCTTGATACGCATGTCTTACCTCATGTGTTCCATCTGGCCATCATCCTATCACCCAGCGTAGCAGGAACAGTCGGCGGAGGCAATCGGGAGCGAGAATTTCTTCTTCAACTCTTAAGGCGACTGGACCTTGCTTTCGATTCGCCAGAAGCGTACAACGGGTGTGGTTGCATCCGGAGTAAGTGGCAACCATTCGGAGAAGAGTTACGGTTCGATTAGTGTGATACACCGAAAACCACGTGAGCGTCCAGTCTTCTTCATGTCTTTCGCAGGGGAATATCCTGAGCCTGACTTGGAACTATGAATCGTTCCATGTTGATATGGTAGACGTTTCTTTCCTCTCTCAGAAGCCGTCCACCACGAATTGGACCACTCAGTCTTCATAAAATAGAGTTTAGGCGTTGTGTAGGTTGCATCATAGCTGATACTTACTTTGCCCGCGGAGTTTTTCTCTGCGGCCAGGTAGTGGGTTAGGGTTGGAAGAACTTTTCCCAAAGCTTCACAATAAGCAATTGTGGCGTAGTGGCTTACATAGCGTACGGGTCGGTCGATTTCCTTTGCGTTGATTGTCTGATTGTCTTGCCAATGTTTCAAATACCGCCCATCGTGCAGATCACCTGGGATATGACTTCTCTTCCATTGGGGATGCGAAGTAACAAATGCGAGAAATTCTCGGTTACTCACAGGTTGTTGGTCGATACGAAAAGCCGGAAGGAAGCGCGTCCAGTTGGAACCCGTAATCTTTGCCCGTGGAACATAAACAGTTCGGCTATGAGTGCGCTTGGGGTTTTTCGAGGCACGGAAAAGACGATATGGCGGAGCTCCACTCGAGGGCGTCAGCATCAGTTGCCCTTGCTGAAGCGAAATGTAATTTGTGCCCTTCGTCCCTCGATATGCATATTTGTTTTTCTCTATCTGCGTGATATCCAATGTCACTCGACCCGTCGTCCTACGTGTTGTCGTTAATTGTAGCTTTCCCTCCACAGCAGTTATCTCGGCTGCCGCAGAATTTTTCGGCGCAACCCAAAATCCGGTGATTGCCTCCTGGCGTCGGCGTTTCTCGGCTGATTGATGCGGTTTCTCCCATGATGGAGATGCGGACATCTTAACAGCGCTCTTTGTCTCTGTTTTTTCAGGAATTTGAGAAACTTTTTCTAAGGAAATATCTAGCGAGACATCTGCATCTTGAATGGTCACCCACTGCCGGGCAGACTGATAGCCCTGCTGTTCCACCAGGATGTCGTACTTTCCTGGCTCTAACGGTATTCCAGGTCGGTACTTGGGTTTGATATTCATAATGCGGATGCGGCTGTTTGCTGGTCGTGCCTGGACAGTAAGTTTGTACATCTTCCGTACTAGGAGTGCAGGCTCTACATTGGCATGTTGAGGTAAAACAGAGGTGGTATCGTCGTTTTTTCGCGGTGGTAACTCTTGTGCTCGATGGGGAGCGGAGCTGTGACGTGTGCCTCTGACAGGAATTGGTCGCGATGCTCGTTGAAGTAGTAGACCAGGCTACGCTGCGAGCGTACACTCCCATCGAGAGCTTCTAGCTCCTCAAGGAGCTTCTGACGGGCAGGATTTGAAACATCAGGAGCGAGAACTTGCCTTATGGTACCATACATGGTGCCAGAGATTGGCCCCCCGAGGTTGTGAGCCAACTTTTGCATCGCCGCCTCACGCCGCCGGCGATACGCTTCGACTGCTTGCATTCCAGCCGGGTCAATCGCTAAGGGCAAGCGCGCCGCTGGTCCCTCGATCCGTTGGCTGATCCCCTGGCTCACCTCGGTGTGGTGCGGACGGTTGTCCCACCCAATCGTGCACCTGTTGGTTGACATACTCGGCAAGCGTTTGGGCCGTAATGAAATGACGCGCGTCAGCTGGAGCCCTGCCGCGCAGGCCATCTAACACTGCGGCGGTAAATACGCCATTCTGGCGGACAGCATCATCGTACGCGTAGCCGCCAATGGTCGTCGCAGAGAGAACCACCTGCCCTGAAGCCTCTGCGATGGCGTCGGCAAATGCCCGGCCCATCGCCGAAGCAGCATCAACACCTCCCGCACGGGTGTCGGCCGAGAGACGCTCGCGACACGCGTCGAGGAATACGAGGCGGCGGGGCGCTTTGGCACGGGCCACGTCGTCGAAGACTTCTGCCACAGCAATGCCGGTCCGCTGGATGCGGCGCCAACGTGAATCCGCGCCCACGAGAAAATCGTCGCCCTGATCGTTGAATCCGTGTGTGGCCAAGGCAACTACGAATAGCCCCCGCGGACCTGTCCTTTTCCCCCCGGCGGCCAACTGCGTGTAAACCTCTGCCTGTGTAGCACGTGTTTGCCTCACTCCGGCGTTTAATAACGTGCGAAGGCGCATGGTAGATGCTGGCTTCTGGGGCATGCCCGATAAGGCGAGGATGACCTGCTGCGGATCGATCAGCGAAAGTTCAAGAGTAAAGAGATACGCCAAGTCAATGGCGTCATCAACTGCAAACGGAATCTCCGCAAACCGCTGATCATCGAAGGTGCGAATGCCTACGAACAGCCCAGCGGACTCTGCCGCCTTGAAGCCCTCAGTATCACGAATACCTTGAGGCACTACTCGCTGCACATGGACCCCATGGTCTGCGGCATGGACAAGGGTGACGACTCCCATCAAGACAACCAACACCCATAGCGCAAAACGGGTCATGGTGAGACCTCCGATAGACAGCGTTGTCACCATGTCTTACGTGGTGTGCTGGAGCTGCACGGACCTACGAACCAGAGTATTGATGTCCTCCATTATCATCGTTGTGACCGAGGAGGTCAAGGAATCAAAGGGGTCAGAGTCGATTGACTTCGTTGAGGAAATCAAATCACTTTGACCCCTTTGATTCCTCTGACCCCTTTAATTCCTGCGACTGGAACTTGCTTTCGATTCGTCAGAAGCGTACAACGGGTGCGGTTGCATCTATTCATTCACGGCGTAGCGACACGTGCAGTATGACACAGGAGCAAATCAGATGAGCAAATATCCCTACCCGATTATCGATTGTGACGGCCATGTGATGGAAGGCTTCGGCTTCTACAAGCATTACGTGGCGGACAAGTTCAAGCAGCCGGTGCGCGATCTGGTAACCTATTTGAGCCAGACGCCGGGAGGCTTGAGCCGCATGGTGATTGGTGACGCGGCGGCCCGAGGGGGACGTCCGTTGGGGGCGGGAGAATCGTATGAGAACGTGCATCGCCATGTCGGCGGTCGACATCCGGAAACTCTGCCGGGGGCGGCGACCGATCCTCATGATCGCTTGAAGGATATGGATCGTGAGGGCATCGATGTCGCAGTGTGTTTTGCGTCCACCGTCACCAGCCTCGTTGCGATTACGGATCCGGATCTGGAGGAGGCCATGGCATTGGCCTACAATCGCTGGGTGGGCGATTATTGCAGCGCTGATCCAGCCCGTCTGAAAGCGGTGTGCGCCATTCCGCAACGCGACATGCAGCGGGCGGTGAAGGAATTGCAGCGCATGGCGGAAGAGCCGCGGTGTGTCGGTCTGGTCACATTTGGGTCGCTGGATGGCCATTTACCCCATGCGATCCTGGCCGATCATCCGTACTGGCATCCACTGTGGGATGCCGCTCAGGCTTTGGATATGCCCGTCAGTTTCCATGCCGGTACGGATCGCCCGCCCTATGCCCCGGCCCGGACGGAAGTGGCTAACAATGCCTTTCTGTTGCACATGACCGGGCAGCCCTGGCATATTCAGCGTACGCTGGCGGCGGTGATTGGCGGTGGCGTGCTCGATCAATACCCCCAACTCCGGGTGGCGTTTCTGGAGTCGGGATGTGGTTGGGTGCCGTGGTGGATGGACCGCATGGATACCCACTATGAGCTCTATCCCGAGCATGTGCCACTGCTGACACGGAAACCGAGTGAGCACATGAGGGGTCCGCAGTGCTTCTTCTCCCTAGACCCCGATGAGATGACCATCGCCCCCACGGCGGAGTTCATGGGCGAAGACCGACTGATGTGGGCGTCAGATTACCCACACTTCGATTGCTGGTTCCCCCATACGGTGGATTTCGTCACCGATCGGCCGGAGTTATCCGAGCAGGTCAAGGCCAAGATCATGGGCGAAAACGCGCTGAAATTTTACACCCGCATCAATCTCAATGATATCAAGGCGTAGATAGGCGGTCCTAGCCCTGGCGCACGAATTTGTCTACGCCTTCTGGACTGTATAGCCCGACGTAGATGTCGCCGTGTGGATCGACCCAGCTCCCATGGCCAGGGCCACTAGAGCCACATCAACCATACGGTGGGGAAAAGAATGAAAATTTTGCTCATTCCGGGTTTAACCCTGCTCGGATTTTCCGACACACATGTGGCGCGTATCCGAGCTGCTGCCGGCCGCGAGGCCGACGTCATCGTCACCACACCAGCCGAAGCGCATGAGCACGCCGAAGATGCTGAGGTGATTCTGGGGTCGGTACCCCTCAATCTGTTTCGCGCCGCTCCCAAGCTGCGGTGGGCACACGCCACCTCCTCGGGGGTCGATAGCTTCCTCTACCCCGAGTTCCGCGATAGCGACGTGATCCTCACCAGTGAGAAAGGTCTGGTCGGCGAGCACCTGGCGGATCATGGGTTTGGGCTCCTGCTGATGTTGACGCGTCAATTGACCACGGCGTTCAAACTTGGCCCCGAGGCCTGGAATCATCGTCCAGAAATGCGGCGTCAGGAGGTGGAGTTGAGTGGGCTGACCATGGGGATCATTGGCTTTGGCGGTACGGGCCGTGCCATGGCGCGGCGGGCCCACGCTTTTGGTATGACCTGCCAGGCGATCGATCGAGACGCCGTGCCCAACTCACCGGAAGTGTCCGAGGTGAAACGCCCCACGTTTTTCGCCGAACTCCTGGCGACATCGGATGTGGTCTTGATCTGTTGTCCCCTCACGCCCGAGACCCGGGGCCTGTTCAATCGCGAGGCGTTTTCGCATATGAAACCCAGCGCCTTCCTCGTCAACGTCACGCGTGGCGAAATCATCGTTGAAGACGATTTGGTGGCGGCCCTCCAGGAAGAGAGAATTCGGGCCGCGGCGCTCGACGTGGCGCCTCGTGAACCCTTACCGCCCGACAGTGCGCTATGGGATATGCCCAATGTCGTGATGACCCCGCACACGGCGGGCGCCAGTCAATATCGTACTGGGCGGAATATCGATCGGTTCGTACGCAATCTCGAGCGCTTACAGAAAAACGAACCGCTTGAGGGTGTCATCGACAAACAGCTCGGGTATTAAACGAGAGAGCGCTGCCGCAAAGCGGGCAAAGTCTCCGCGCCATGGAGGTGGCCACGTACTTGTCCCTGTCCGGTCTGATCTTTGTGGCGCAACATGGCCAAAATGGCCCAGGATGACCAAGGAGCGGGGCATGGCGAAAGTGGAGACTTCCACGCCATCATCGACGATGTTGCCGATCAACACGCAGGCGCCCCACTACAAATGGCTCGTTGCCGCGATCGTCCTCCTGGCGGCGTTAACCCAAACCTTTGCGGGCAATAGCGTCAATCTGGTCATTCCACGCTTGATGGCGACTTTCGGCACCGACCTGGCGGCGGCGCAATGGGTGACAACCGGCTTTCTCATCACCCGGACGCTGATTATTCCGATTCTGGGTTGGCTCGGCGGTTTCCTTGGCAACCGCAATCTGTTCGTCGCCTGTCTAGTCGGATTTCTCATCGCCTCAACCGGATGCGCGCTCGCCCCCAGCCTGAGTGTATTGGTTGGCTTCCGCCTGCTGCAAGGCCTCGCCATCGGATCGATGGAAGGGTTATCAGCCGTGATCTTGTTGCAAACCTTTCCGCTGCATCAGCGGGGTCTCGCTTTGGGTCTGCGCAACATCGGCTCATCTGTGGGGCATGTCATCTCCTTCACCCTCGGCGGCTACTTGATCGAACGGGTCTCCTGGCGTCTGATCTTTTTCCTCGGGCTCCCCTCGGGTCTTGCCGCCGCCGTGCTGGGCTTGCTCCTATTACCTCAACAGCGAGAATACCGAGGCGAACCCGTCGACTATACCGGTCTCCTGTTTTTAGGCGCTTTTCTCGTTCCCCTCTTGTTGGTTATTAGCCTCGGGCGTAACAGTGAGACCGCCTTCTCTACCTTGCTTCTCCTGGGTCTCGCCACCGTTATCGGGGGGAGCTGCTTTATTCTACGGGAGCTATTCAGCGCCTTTCCGGCGGTGAATCTGCGCCTGTTTCGCTCGGTCCCATTCTGTCTCATTTGCACGACCGCGCTGTTCAACAATATCGGCATGCATGGGGCGCAATTTATGATCCCCATCTTTCTGCAGCAGGTGATGGGCTTTACGCCCCTGCAAGCCGGACTCATTATTACACCGGCGATTATCGTATCCGGTTTTAGCGGCGTGATCAGCGGCCGTCTCAGCGATCTCATCCACCCGTCTCTGGTCGTCTTAGGCAGTCTGATGACGCTCATGAGCGTCTTCTACGCCTTCTCCTCCGTCACCGCCCTGACCGCGGTTGGGGTACTGGTGATCTATATCATGCTCTACCGCATTGGCATGTTTGCAACCACGACGCCCCTCACGGCGCTCAATGCCCAGATTCTCGGTATGGAGCAGATTCGCATGGGACAGGGGTTGATGGGGGTTGTGCGCAATATCGGGGCCGGTCTTGGCGTCACGGCCGCCAGTGTGGTATTCGAGCGGCGGCGAGCGGAGCATCAGCTCATGGCGTACGCCAGCTACGACCCCACCACGCCGACGCACCAGGACACGCTCAGTGAACTGAAGTATGTCTTACATCAAGCCGGCATGGTCGGCGCCAGCGCCGACCGGACCGCCTTACGCACTATTCAACAGCAGCTGGACACCGAAGCGGTCGCAAGCGGCTTTCGAGAAAGTTTTTTCTTTATGTCCCTCTGCTTCGTGATTGCTAGCGTGCCCATCGTGTGGGGTCTATACCAACGCCGGCGCTTAGGGAGCGGCTACTCCACCACACCCTCGGCCCGCAACTGATTCCTGCCCCCGGCATCGAGATGCAACAGCGTCTCCAACACCTCGTCGGTATGCTGTCCCGACAGCGGGGCATGCCGTGCCCCTACCGGAATGATTCGGTGTGAGACCTACCCAACGGATTGAGCGATGACTTGTAGTTGTCTAGACCGTCATGTATAGTCGAACCATATTTCCTGCGCCAGCCTCGTCGACCGGATTTTAAGTCTGGCGCGAGTGGCGATGCCTCGGCAATTTCCGTCATCATGGGACCGATTTTCAACAGGAGCGTACACCATGGCAAGCGTCAAAATGATTCACCATGTGAACGTGCAAATTAGCAATCGGCAGCGGACCCGGGAGTAGTATGAACAAGTGCTGGGCGCGACGTTTCTCGACCGGGGACCGATCAACCTGCGACAGCTCCAACTGCGCATCGGCACCGGGGAGATGCACTTTACCGAAACGTCGCAGCCGGTCGCCATCGGTCACTTTGCCCTAGAGGTCACAACTGGGAAGAGATGATCGCGAACCTAGAGAGACTGGGGGTTTCCTATACTCGTGCCCCAGGCGCAACGAATGCCGGGCCGCCCCGCACGCCAGAGGACACGCCATACCAGGGGCGTCGTGAAGACAATGGCGAGCACTATACCTACGTTCAGGACCCTGACGGCAACGTGATCGAACTCGTGTACCATCCCCTCGGGTTGGAGGACATGGACGGCAAGCGGTTGGAACTGCCGGACGCCTCGCAGGGGCTGCGCTGGAAGCAAAAAGAGGGCTTCGTCAACTCCCGTTAACCCGACACCGTCGGCAGGGGGCCAACCACAGGACAGTCGAATGGAGGAGATGGAACATGCCGGAATCGGATTGCCTGAAAATCGAAACCAACCTGTCGGTACCCATGAGAGACGGAACGATCCTATACGCAGACGTGTACCGCCCAGAGGCGCCGGGGCCGTTTCCAGTACTCTTGCAGCGCACCCCCTACGACAAGTCCGCGCCTTTGAGTATGAACATGTTGGACCCACTGAAAGCCGCCAAGCGCGGGTACGCCGTCGTGATCCAGGACACGCGTGGCCGGTATACGTCTGGCGGCGAGTTCTACGCCTTCAAAGACGACATCAACGACGGTTATGACACCGTCGAATGGGCGGCGGCCCAGCCCTGGTCGTCAGGCAAAGTCGGCATGTACGGCGCCTCCTACGTCGGCGCCACCCAGTGGCTCGCGGCCATGGCCCGGCCGCCTCACCTAGCGGCGATTGTGCCCAACGTTACCGCCTCCAACTACCATGAGGGATGGACGTATCAAGGGGGGGCATTTGAGCTGGGCTTTAATGTCTCTTGGACGCTTTTGCAGTTGACCCTGGCCAACTTGAGCAACATCTCCACAACCAAGGACGTGACGCCCGACCGGCGGCAGCAGCTGATCGAGGCCGTCGACTCCATGGAGACCGCGTTTCAGTCCCTTCCTCTGCAAGCGTTTCCTCCCCTCAAAGACGGCCTGGCCGACTATTTCTACGACTGGCTGGCGCACCCGGACTACGACGGCTACTGGGACAACCTATGCATCGAAAAGCATCACCCCAACTTGCATGTCCCCGCCTATAACCTAGGTGGCTGGTATGACATTTTCTTGGGCGGTACCATTCGCAACTTCCTGGGCATGCGGGAAAAGAGTGCCACCGCCGATTCCAGGAGGGGCCAACGGCTCTTGATTGGCCCATGGCAGCACGGGGCCAGGGGCACCAGCCTGGTTGGCTCCCAATATTTCGGCATCGCGGCCGACGCCATGGCCATCGATCTGGACGGCGAACACTTCCGTTGGTTCGATTACTGGCTCAAGGGTATTGACAACGGCATCATGGAAGAGCCGCCCGTGAGAATCTTCGTCATGGGAGACAATGTTTGGCGAGACGAGCAGGAGTGGCCCTTGGCCAGGGCCCACGCGGTCAACTACTATTTCCACAGTCGGGGTAAGGCTAACTCCAGTCATGGCGATGGTGCGCTCTCGACGCAGCCCCCCAACGGTGAACCGCCCGATGTGTTCTTGTATAACCCGATGGATCCAGTCCCGACCCAGGGTGGCGCTCTGTGCTGCAACCCCTACTTCGCCGCCAATGGCGCCTTTGACCAGCGGCAGGTCGAGGTGCGTCAGGATGTGCTGGTCTACACGACGACGCCTCTGGTGCAAGACCTGGAGGTCACGGGGCCCATCACTGTGACGCTGTGGGCGGCCACCTCCGAGCGCGACACCGACTTCACCGCCAAGTTGGTGGATGTGTGCGAGGATGGGTGTGCCCGAAACCTGACCGACGGCATTATCCGCGCCCGGTACCGCGATTCCTCGTCAGAGCCAAGTCTTTTGGAGCCGGGAAAGGTGTACCGGTACACCATCGACCTGTGGGCGACCAGCAATGTGTTCAAAAAGGGGCATCAAATCAGGGTCGAAGTATCGAGCAGCAACTTCCCGCGCTTCGACCGCAACACCAACACGGGCAACGTGATCGCAGAGGATCGCGATGGTAAGCCGGCACTTCAGACCATCTTCCACGATGCGGCGCATCCGTCGCACATCACCCTGCCAACCGTGCCTCGGTAATCGATGTGGGCGGATGTCCTTTTGGCCGGTAAGTATGATATGATATCCCGGCATCATGATGCCGGCCCGTGTCGTGTTCTTAAACATGTGATAAGGAGAAGCGTGATGAATGAAGACGCAAAAAAGACCGCCCTTCGGATGATTCCATACGGTATTTATGTCCTCACCGCCGAGGGTGCTGATGGCTCAGTGGCGGCGGCAACCGTCAACTGGGTCACGCAAACGGCACTTGCACCACCGTTAGTGGTGGTCGGGGTGAAGACGGATTCAGGCGCGCATAACATTATTAAGGAAAAGAAGGTCTTTGCGCTCAATATGCTGGGTAAGGAACATAAGGGCCAGGCCTTTACATTTTTTAAATCCTTAGAGCGGGAAGGGAACTCGATCGGGGGCGAACCCTTCACCATGAGCCCGGCGGGCGCCCCGGTCCTCGATCACGCGCCGGCTTGGGTCGAGTGCAAGTTGGTGGAGACGGTCGAGCGGGCCGATCATTCCATTTTTATTGGTGAAGTCACCGAGGCTGGCGTCAATGTCGAGCCCGAGGGACGCGCTGACGACGCCATTTTGTGCATGCAGGAACTCGGCGAACGAATCTTCTACGGCGGCTAAGCATCGGGGCTCAAACGGCAGCCCCTATGGTTCAAGCGGGCTGCCGACTAAGATTCCCCGGCGACTGGAACCGTCTGTTTATCGTGGAGCCAAGGCTACCTTTTTCAAAGTCTCTAGTACCCCTTGAGTTTCTTAACTGGCCCCCCCCTTTTACACCTGTATTTAGTCTCTTTAACCTATTGAGAAATCTGGCGGAAGCGTGTGGGAGTCGAACCCACCGTCGAGGGTTTTAGCCCCGATCACTGGATTTGAAGTCCAGGCGGCACACCAGCACCGATACGCCTCCGCGATTATGTTTCAAGAACTTGCGAAGGAGTGGTGGGAACCTCTTGTCCTAGACCGAAGTTCCTCCCGTGATTCGGCGACAACTTGTTGAAATAAAAACTCAAAAGCCTGGAACGAATTGACCTTTGTTCCCATGTAAATCGCAAAATTTTCGCTCCTATTCTGCCACATGGGCTTGACATCGTCTGAAAACGTATGACCATAAGCCATGTCGTTTCAGGAGGTTGGATTGTTCCCATGTAAATGGACTTTTGAATTGGGCCAACCTGTTGATCTACTTAACCCTCCGCCTATTCTGCCAGGGGAACTTCGGCCTAGAGGCAGACGTATGACGCAAGTCATGGTATGTAAAATCCGTGATCCGCGCCCGCTGGATTGCCAAGTTAAACGCAACTGAGACACCTCGATAGGGTTTTCCCTCGCAGTTCCGAAACACGCAGGCTCTCGGACCGCTGTGGATCCTAATAGGCTTCAGCGTTTCTGTCAAGTACAAGATCGCCCTGATGTTTCCAAGGTAGAACCGTCTTCTTTCAGCCAGAATCACTGCGCCACGTACCCACCATCCACCGTCATCGTATGCCCCGTGACAAAGGACGCGGCGGCCGAACACAGCCACACCACCGCTTCGGCAATTTCCTCTGGTTTGCCCATACGACCGATAGGATGGCGTTCGACGATCGGCGCTTCCATGTCGGGATTGTTGGCCAAGGTTTGTTCAATCAACGGGGTGCGGATATAACCCGGGCATACCGCATTGACACGGATACCCGATGTGGCATATTCCAGAGCCGCTGTTTTGGTCAAGCCCACCACACCATGTTTGCTCGCATTATACGCCCCTGAGCGACTCCAGGAGCCAACCAAGCCCATGATCGATGCCGTATTGACAATGGCGCCCCCGCCTTGTTGGAGCATCTGGGTGATCTCGTATTTCATGCACAACCATACACCTCGCAGATTGATGCCAATGACGCGGTCCCAGCTCTCCTCAGGAAGTTCGTGTAGGAGAACACGAGGTCTGGAGCCAATGCCGGCATTATTATGAGCGCAATCCAACCTGCCGTACGTCTCGACGGCTTTGCTGATCATCGCTTCGACCTCAGTAGCCTTGGATACATCGACATCAATAAAGGTGGCGTCACCACCGTTTTCCTGGATCATGTGGACGGTCTGTTGGCCGCCGTCTTCGTTCATATCGGCGATGACCAGTTTCGCGCCTTCTCTTGCAAAGGTAAGAGCGGTGGCTCTGCCGATACCTGATGCGCCCCCGGTGACGAGTGCGACTTGGCTATCTAGTCGTCCTGCCATGTGAACCCCTCCTGGAGATTAGCGTGTCTGCTCCTAACCATTCTCATACGTCCGCTCTCGTGACGGAATTCGCTTCGCCGGTTTGCAATCGTCACCCGTGTCGTACGCCACAGGCAATAAAGCGGCTGGTAAAGGCGGACGGCTCGCATGGTATCGGCAAGCATCGTACACGCACCAGGGATATAGCACAATCGGCAATAGACACATCGATGAGGGAAAACCATATAAGTTTCTGGACAACATGAGCGACATCATTTTCCCAGAGGAAAAATATGAATTGAATTCTGTTCGGGCACTTAGAAGCGCGCTCAACACGGTTGCGTCACTGCTCCGATCACGCAGGGGTTAGTACCAGGCGTTCGCAACCGCACTCAACACAACAGGACTGAGCAACGCCCAGAGAACGGTCATACAGATTAGGAATAGCATGCCTGTCATGGCCCATATGGACAACATCATTAATATCTGTCTCATGATGATCACCCTGCTCCATGGCCTCCCACATTGCCGTGGGGTGCGAGGGGTAGAGAGCGGAGCGTCTGGCTCAGCGTTCTCGCCCCAACGTCGTGTACGCGGTCAATTTCTCAGGGTGTTGGCAAGGGCTATGCCAAAATAGAAGATATTGATATGCAAGAGGTTAGAGACATCGGCGGACAAACATGAGCGCATCGGCGCCTCACCTATGAGACGTCAGGCTCATAGGTGAGATCAGGGCAGGGGGCCTCACGAGTGTGGAGACCTCATCGTGGCATGGTTACGATCAGGCCTTCTGATAAACCTGAATACGGTGACGGCAGCTCTCCACGATATAGATACGGCCTTGGGCATCGACTTTGACCGCAACCGGCCCCCAAAACAACTTCTCGATACTGGCTGACTCCTCCCGAATCTCGTCAGATGGCAACAGCTCCACTTCCGGTTGCAAATCAGCCCGGAGCCGCTCTTCCAGCTCGTCCTGATTAGAAATAAAATAATCCTCCGCCCAGCTCGATAGGCCTGCTTCCCCCCGGAACAGGGCGAGAAACTGGCCGTCGGCTCCCAGAACCTGTACGCGCTCGTTGCCCCAATCGGTCACGTAAATGAGACCCTCCTCGTCTACCGCCACACTTGAGGGCCGATGGAACTCCCCCTCACCCGTACCTGGCGCGCCCCAACTGGCCAGAAAAGTCCCCTGGGCATCGAATTTCTGGATGCGGTCGTTGCGCCAATCGGCGACATAGATGTTCGCGCCCCGGTCGACAGCAATGCCCCATGGCACGTTGAACTCGCCTGCACCGCTGCCGCCACGGCCCCACTGGCTCAGGAATCGGCCATCCTTGGTATAGCGCTGCACACGATGGTTGAGCCCATCGACGACCAACAGATGCCCATCGGCGTCAAAGGCAAGACCAGCAGGCCGCTCAAACGCCCCTTCCCCGCGTCCCTGTATGCCCCATTTGTGCAGGAACTGTCCGTGCTTGTCGAAGATGGAGATGCGATGCAGGGCTTCATCCGAGATATAGATCTGCTCATCTCGGTCGATCGCAATGGCGGCGGGCCACATGATCTCCCCGTCGCCGTCGCCACCGTGACTGAACTCGCCGTGGTACGCTTCGGTCACTGTACACACGGTCACCCGCTTGTAGGGCATTCTGACGGCGGTGTCCGACCCGGCGCGGTTCAGCACATACAGGACCTCATCGGGACCGATGGCAACGTCAACCGGATTGTTGAATCCCCTGCCGTTTTGGGCATAAAAACCAATGGTATGACTGTAGTCAAACGTCCGTGTCATGGTCATCGCCCACCTCCCCTGGCGCGCATCTCATACGAGTTGGTACTCACGCGTCGCGACGATTAATTGCAGTAGTTCTCGGATGGCTGCAGACGGATCAGGCTCGGTATCCGCGTCCGCCTGGCCCATCTGCAAGTGCTCTGCAGCATGGGCGACGAGTTCCTGCCGGGTACGCTCTGTGACCGTGAGCGGTCCCATGAGGTCAAGACAGGCCTCCACCAGGCGCTCCGCGGACGCGGTCGCTCCCTGGGCGATGATGCGGTCAATGATGGACTTCACCCCTGGCTGTTCGGCATCGGCGAATTGCTCGGCGGCGAAATTGATCCGCGCCATCAGGCTGGCCGTGTTGATCCATTCGCTGCCGGTGTGCCAGCCCTCAACGCTGGGCGGATCCAGGAGCTGTTGTCCCATAAAACCGGCTTGTAAACCGAGATGGATATCACTCACCTGCGGGAAGCGATGGCCACCCGCCTGCCGCACGGCGCCGACGACGAGTTCCGCCGGACTTTTGACCCGGGCAAACATGGCTTGTTTGAAGAAATCCGCGTTGAAGAGCACTCGTAGGACGTCGCGCAGCACATAACGATGCTGCACGAATGCCTCGGCCAGTACTTCAATGGCCTCGGGATCACGGGGCGGCACCTCGACCCAGCTGGGCACTTGGACCTCATCCGCGACAAAGAACGTATACAGATGCCGCGCCACAAACCGGGCCGTGGCCGGCTGTTGACAAATGATGTCGATCATGTCCTCGCCATCAAACGCGCCGGTCTGTCCCAAAAACGTTTTCTCGCCCGCATCATGATCATCGGCCCGGTACTCGAACTGCCAGTCCAGACGGCCGTAGGGCCACACGGAATCCCGGGACACCCGAGCCGTATGCAACGCCGCATTGCGCATCGTCCACCCCGTAAACGCATGGGAACACTGGCGTACATCGTCCTCGGTATAATGGCCGACGCCCATCGAGAACAATTCGAGGAGTTCCCGGCCGTAATTTTCGTTCACGGCATCCTTATGATTATCTCTATTATCCAGCCAGAAAATCATGGCCGGATCTTTCGACACACCGACGAGGAGTTCACGAAAGCTCCCCAGGCCGCAGCGCCGAAACATATCGACCTGCCGCAGAATGGCCTTGGGCTGATTCAGTTTGGTGTAGCCGGTAGCAAAGATGCCGTGCCAGAATAACGCCAGTTTTTCTTCTAGCGGGCGCACGCTATTGATCATGCGGTAGACCCAATAGGCCTGGCAACTCTCCACCAGCATCAAGCTGTTCTCATCGACGTGATAGCGCCGAATCAGGTCGTCCTCAAATGCCGCCGCATGCTCCGGATGTAGCAATTCCTCCACCGTGGCCTCGTACCCTTGTGCCACGTAGCGCTCCAATTCCTCCCGCGTGGCGCCGAAGCCGGCGCGGCGTAGCAGATGCGCCACGAGCGCCAAGTCCTGGTGTGCCATCTGTAAGCCCTCCTCCACGTCTCCCTGTATCACCATGCTCATGTCGTTCCATGCTGTCCCGACGGGTATGAACTCTCAAAATGCGAGTGTACCATGGCTCAAGACTGTGTCAAAGGCAAGAGAGATGGGAGAGGTATGATGTGACGCCATGCCAGCGACGCATGGGCATACATAGGTCATCGTTGATCCATCTGGGTCATATGTGACACTTTCTCTTCCTTGCCCATACGATCTTATATCTTTATAAATCAATGATTTGTAATTTGGCATAGCTTTTGCCTAGCCGCTACGTGTGGCGTCGAACATCAGCATGGTATAGCTCCGGGCGCCTTGTACCGGATGCGACGGTATAGTACGGGCCTCTTCTCGGTGGATGCGGAGAGACAACATGATGCGTATCAACACCAAACGCGTTCTCGTCATGGGCATGCTCATAGCCATTGTCACCTATATAAGCCCAGCGCCACACGCCATGGCGACAGATCGTCTCATGCAATCAGAACTGGTCGTGTTTGCCGCACTAACCCGAAGTTCCTCCCGTGATTCGGCGACAACTTGTTGGAATAAAAACTCAAAAGCCTGAAACGAATTGACCTTTGTT
>CBCXVS010000153.1:0-17894 GCA_965178525.1 uncultured bacterium
TTTTGCGATTTACATGGGAACAAAGGTCAATTCGTTTCAGGCTTTTGAGTTTTTATTTCAACAAGTTGTCGCCGAATAACGGGAGGAACTTCGGTCTCGCCTCCAAGCCATATTCCACGCTCGCGGCCGTGATATAGTGGACCAACGAGCGGTGCGGAATCATCACCCCTTTCGGTTGGCCCGTCGACCCGGAGGTATACATGACATAGGCTAGGTTGGCAGCCGTCACCGCGTTGACAAGATTCTCGGCGTTTTCTTGCGCGATCACCTCCCAGTCGGTGTCGAGGCAGACGACCGCACGGGCGGGCGGCGGCAGGTCCCCCTGCAGGTGCGCCTGCGTCACCACCACCGCGACCTGGGCCGCGTCCAGCATGAAAGCCAAACGCGCTTGCGGATACGTCGGGTCCAAGGGCACATAGGTGCCACCGGCCTTGAGAATCCCCAAGAGCCCCACCAGCAGCTCGGGGCAGCGTTCCATACAGAGGCCAATACGGGCCTCCGGCGTCACGCCAAGGGTGTGCAGATAACGGGCTAGCTGATTGGCGTGGCGGTTGAGTGCCGCGTAGGTAAGCTGCCCGTCGGCACTGACCACGGCCACGGCGTTTGGCGTCCGCGCCACCTGCGCCTCGAACAACGCGTGCAGGCACTGCTGCTGGGGATAGTCGGCCCGCGGACCCTGCCACTGTACCAGGACTTGCTGCCGCTCGGCGTCCGCCAACAGCGGCAGCTGCGTCATGGGGAGATCGGGTTCGGCGACGACCCCTTCCAGCAAACGCTGCCAGTGTTGCAACATACGCTGGATGGTGGCAGCGTCGAAGAGGTCGGTGTTGTAGGCCACCCGGAGGTGGAGACGATCGTCGTGCTCAACCACCGTAAACACCACATCAAATTGCACGGTCTCACCCGCCGCGCCCAGATGGCTCACCCGCAGCTCCGGGAAGTCTTTGACCGCCCGCGGGGTGTTCTGCAGTTGAAAGAGCACCTGAAAAATCGGGTTGCGGCTCGGATCCCGCTCAGGCTGCATGTCCTCGACGAGCTTTTCAAACGGCAATTCCTGGTGCGCATACGCGCCTAGCGCCGTCTCCCGCACCGGTTGCAGCCATTCCCGAAAACTCGGCTGCGCGGAAAGATCAGCACGCAGCACCAGGGTGTTCACGAAACAGCCGATCAACCCCTCGAGTTCGCGGTGGGGGCGGTGGGTCATAGGCGTCCCCACCACAAAATCGTCTTGTCCCGTATAGCGCTGCAACAGCCCCTGAAATACCGCCAACAGGGTCATAAACAGTGTACATCCGGCCTGCTGGCTCCGTTCGACGAGCGCGTCACGCAACGCGGTGGAAAACGCGAATGACTGCCGTGCGCCCCGGTAGCTCTGCACGGGCGGCCGGGGCCGATCCGTCGGCAGCTCCAGGACGAGAGACGCCCCGGCGAGCTGCTGCCGCCAGTAGGCGAGCTGCTTCTCCCAGCACCTCCCCTTGCATCCATTCTTGCTGCCAATGGGCAAAGTCTGCATACTGTATGGGTAGCTCAGCCAGCGGAGACGGTCTTGTCGTGGCAAAGGCCGTATAGAGTGTCGCCAGTTCTTGCAACAGCAGACTCGCCGACCAACCGTCCGCAACGATGTGGTGCAGGGTCAAGAGCAGCACGTGCTCTTGCTGGCCCAACTGCAGCACGGTCGCCCGCACGAGTGGTCCGCGGTTCAAATCGAACGGGCGCGTGGCCTCTTCTACGGCCAACCGTTGGACCTCGGCCTCTCGCTTCGCTTCCGGCCATTCCTGCAGGTCCAGAACGGGTACTGTCAAGGTGAAGGTGGGCGCAATATCCTGCACGGGTTGCCCGTCTGCGATCGCAAAGGTGGCGCGCAAGACGTCATGGCGTCGCACGATCTCATTGAGGCATTGGACCAGCACGCTGACATCAAGCGGTCCCGTCAGACGGTAGGCCGGTGCAATATTGTAGGCGGGATTCCCCGGCTCCAACTGATCCAGGAACCACAAGCGCCGCTGCGCAAAGGACAGCGGCGCGACGTCGCGGTTGGGGCGGCGGTCGAGAGGCGGGTGAGGCGGCATACTCGGTGTGTCTGCAACCCGCGGCAAGGCCCCTTGCAGACGTTTTTCGAGGAGCGCCCGTTTCACGGCTGAGAGGTCCGCCCATGCCGGCGAGCGGCTCGCGTGTCGTGGCGCCTCATGCGTCATGCCGTCTGCTGCCGTCCTTACGGCCTCAGAGGCCTGCGGATGCTGACGCTTGTCTTGTAACTGATGCGCCTCGGTATCCGTCATGATCGGCAACGCCCCAAGGCGCTGCTCCGGGTTGGCCACGACGCATTCCAATACGGTCTGAAAATGCCGCGCCATGCGGCTGATGGTGGCGGCCTCGAACAAGTCCGTGTCGTACTCAAAACGGCAGGCCAGCCCGTCCGGTCCTTCCGACAGCCATAACGTCAGATCAAACTCCGCCCGATCCTGCTTTCTTTCCACGTAGGGTTTGATGGTGAAGCCTGGTAGCTCCAGCGGTGTGCGCAGGAAATTATGTAAGACGAGCATCACCTGAAACAGCGGCGTGCGGTTCAGCCGCCGCTGCGGCTGCAAGTCCTCCAGCAGCTTTTCAAACGGCAGATCTTGATGTGCGTACGCATCGAGGGTTACCTGACGCACCCGCTCCAGGAGTTCCCGGACACTCGGGTTGCCGGACAGATCGGTACGCAGCACCAAGTTGTTGATAAAAAAGCCGATCAACCCTTCAGTCTCGGCGCGATTGCGGTTGGCGATGAAGGTCCCAACGCTGATGTCATCTTGGCCGGTGTACCGAGACAGCAAGGTTTGTAACGCCGCCAGCAAGGTCATAAACAGGGAGAGTCCCTCCCGGCGACTCAGCACCTTGAGGTCCTCGGTCAGGGTCTTGGGAAGCTACCGGGCATGCTGCGCTCCCCGGTAGCTCTGCACGGGCGGGCGTGGCCGGTCCGTCGGCAGGTCGAGGACGGGCGGAGCCCCGGCGAGCTGCTCCCGCCAGTAGGCAAGTTGCTTCTCCAGAAGCTCGCCCTGCAACCACTGCCGCTGCCAGTGGGCAAAGTCCGCATATTGGATCGGCAGCTCCGCCAGCGGCGAGGGCTACCCAGCCGCAAACGCGCTGTAGAGGGCCGACAGTTCCCGGAAAAAGAGTTCCATCGACCAGCCGTCCGTGATGATGTGATGCATGGCCAGCAGCAGCACGTATTCCGCCTCGCCCAGCCGCAGCAAGGTGACGTGCAGAAGCGGCCCCTGGGCTAGGTCGAAGGCGTGCTGCTCCGTCTCGGCGGCCAACCGCCGCGCCTCCGCCTCGCGCTCGGCCTCAGGAAGCACCCGCAGGTCGACCAGCGGCAATGGCAACGTCAGCGCCGGGGCAATGGCCTGTACCGGTTGGCCATCGCGGCTCGAAAACGTCGTGCGCAGGATGTCGTGGCGCCGCAGCACGTCTTGCACACTCTGCTGTAGCGCCGCCACATCGAGCCGACCCTCGAGGTGCAGCGCATAGAACAGGTTATACGCCGCACTACCGGACGCTAACTGCTCGAGAAACCACAGGCGCTGCTGCGCAAAGGACAGAGGCGCCGTGTGGCGCTGGGCTTGGCGCGCAATGGGCCGCGGGGTGAGCCCCGTCTGTCCCTGCTCGTCCCGCCTGGCCGCCTCGATGCATGCGGCCAGGCCGGCCACGGTCGGGGTGTCAAAGAGGTTCGACAGCGGCAATTCCGTCTGGGATACCTGGTGCACACGGGACATGACCTGGGTTGCTAACAGGGAGTGCCCCCCTAGGTCAAAAAAATTATCGTGGACGCCAACCCGCTCCAGACCAAGGACGTCGGCCCAGCGACTCGCCAGCAGCTCCTCGATGGGGCTACGCGGCGCCACAAACGCGTTTTCCAGCCCTGGCCGCATACCGTCGGGGGCCGGCAGCGCCCGGCGGTCCACCTTGCCGTTGGGCGTCAGCGGCCACGTTTCGAGCGTCACCACCGCCGCAGGGGTCATGTAGTCGGGCAGGTTCTGCTGCACAAACCGCCGCAGCTCCTCGAACGCGGGAGCCGCCTCCTGCTGCGGGATGATATAGGCCACCAACCGTGCGTCGCCCGGACGATCCTCACGCACGAGCACCACGGCCTCCTGAACCCCCGCGTGTTGCCCCAAGACCGCTTCGATTTCTCCCAACTCGACTCGAAAGCCGCGCAGCTTCACCTGCTGGTCGCGGCGTCCGAGAAACGCCAGGGCGCCGTCTGGCCGATAGTGGGCGACGTCTCCCACCGTGTGCAATCGTGCGCCCGGCGTCTCGCTGAAAGGATTGGGAATGAATCGTTCCGCCGTCAAGGCCGGCCGGTTCAGATAACCCCGTGCCAGCCCGTCGCCGCCGAGATACACGTCGCCAGGCAAACCGACGGAGACGGGCTGCAGCGCCGCGTCGAGCAGATACAGCTGCGTGTTGGCGATGGGCCGTCCGATGGACACCGCCTCCGGGACGGCTTCCACCTTGGCAGCCGTGGACCATACCGTGGTCTCGGTAGGCCCGTACAGATTCCACACCGAGCTCCCACGTGCCCGTAAGGCGTCGGCGAGATCCCGCGTTAACGCTTCCCCACCGCAGAAGATGCGGAGCGGCGTCCTCCCCTGCCAGCCCGATGCCAAAAGCAGGCGCCAGGTGGCGGGTGTGGCTTGCATCACGGTGGCGCCAGAGGTCTCCAGGGACTCGGCCAACTGCGCCCCGTCGGCAGCGACGTCAGGACCGGCCAACACGACCCGGGCGCCCACCATCAAGGGCAGAATCAGCTCCAGCACGGCAATATCAAAGGACAAGCTGGTGACGGCCAGGAGCGTATCCTCGTGTGTGAGTCCGGGCTGGTGACGCATCGTATGGAGGAAGTTGACCACCGCCTGATGCGGGATTTGCACCCCCTTGGGCTGTCCCGTGGAGCCGGAGGTGTAGATCACATAGGCCAGGTTGGGCGCTGTCACCGGACGGACCGGGTTGATCTCACACGCCGGCGCTGCGGTCTCCGACTCCGGGTCCAGGCACACCACGTGCGCCCCATGCTCGGGCAGCCCGTGGCGTAGACGTTCCTGCGTCACCAAGACCGACACGCGGGCGTCCTCCAGCATGAACGCCAGACGCGCTTTGGGATACATCGGATCCAAGGGGACATAAGCCCCTCCGGCCTTCAAAATCCCGAGCAGCCCCACGACCATCTCCAGAGAGCGCTCCACGCAGAGCCCAACCCGGACGTCCGGTCCGACGCCTAACGTTTGTAACGACCACGCCACGCCGTTCGCTCGCCGATTTAACTCGGCATAGGTCAACCATCGCCCCGCATATGTGATCGCCGCCGCGTCAGGGCGCCGCGCCGCCTGGGTTTCGACCAACGTATGCACCGTGTGCTCGCGCGGATAGGGCGCCGCCGTGGCATTCCACACCACCACCTGTTCCTGCCACGCCGCCTCTGTCAACAGGGGCACGGCGCCAAGGCAGCTCTCGGGAGCACGCACCATCCCGGCGAGGATGGCGCGCAAATGCTGCAGCATCCTCTTGATGTCGTCCGTCTCAAAATACGTCGGCTCAAACGCCATGCTGAGGTGTAATTCCTGCCCCGACACGACCACCACGGTGAGGGGATAGTTGGTCCGTTGCCAGGACCACTCTCTAGAGATGGCAAAGCGGCCACCGGCCCCGCGCAGGGCGTCCTCCGGGTAGTTCTCAAAGACCATCACGCTGTCAAACAAGGCCATCCGACGCGGCACGTCACTCCACCCCTGGATCTGGACCAGTGAGCTATAGGCATACGGGCTAACCGCCACGTGCTGCTGTTGGAACTGCCGTAAAAAGGCCATGACGGACTGCGTTGGCGCCACGTGTACGCGTATGGGCACAGTACTCAGAAAGAGTCCCACCATCGTCTCAATGCCGGGCATGGCCGGTGGCCGCGCGGAAATGGCGCTGCCATACACGACGTCGTCCTCCCCACTATAGCGGCTGAGCAGAAGCGCCCACGCCCCCTGCACGACGGTATTTAGAGTGACGTGATGCTGACGCGCAAACGCCTGCAGCGTGGCGGTCTCCTGGCGGGACAGATGCAGGTTGACTTCATTGCTTCCCGACTCGCGATGAGAGGCTGAGCGAGACGGCCGGGCCAATCCAAGTGGCGTCGGGGTCGTGAACCCGTTGAGCGTCGCCCGCCAGAACGCTTCGGCTTCAGCCTGCTGCTGCTGCCAGGCGATATAGTCCCGAAACGGACGCGCCGGTTCCAAACGGGGCGATTGCCCACGACACAACGCCTCATACGAGGCCGCGACCTCGTGGAAGAGGATGGACTTCGACCATCCATCAAGCAGCACATGGTGGTAGCTCCAGAGCAAGTGATACTGCGCCTCGGCCCGGCGAAACAGCGCCAGCCGCATCAGCGGCGCCTGAGATAGCTCGAAGCCTCGCTGGCGGTCCGCCTGCAGATACGCCTGCAAACGCGCCTGCTGCTCCGCCGTGCTCACCCCGCGCCAGTCCTCGTACGCCAACGGCACGCCGACGTGGCGGTGCACCACCTGCATGGGCTCGTCGAGCCCATCCGTCACGATGGCGGTGCGCAAGATCGTATGCCGCGCCAGGACGAGTTGCCAGCTCTGCTCAAAGAGTACGGCGTCCACAGGGCCGTCGATGGCATAGCCAAGCTGCACATGGTACAGCCCGGCCTGGGGCGCATATAACGTGTGAAACACCATCCCCTGCTGCATCGGTGAGAGGACATAAATGTCTTCAATGCCGTCAGTCGTCATCTGGCGCTGTCCTCAGTCATGCGGTTGACGGGTGTCACGCGCTGCTGCTGCAGGCGTCAGTCTCACGGGGCGAGCGGAAAGCTGGCCAATATGTCGGCCGTAGAGAAGGATAAAACCCACCAAGTAGGCTGCCAGGAAAAAAAGTTCGAGAAATTCCTCCGACCATCTCAGCCGCGGTATCGAGACCAACGGCATCTGAAAATAGTCGCCATCCCCAATATCCGCCACGATATACAGACTGTGCAGGACGTATCCGAGGCCCAGCGCCCGCCTGGCCCGCCGCGGGGGCGCTTCCATGCGGCAGATGCCGTACAGCACCAGCCCGGCGAGCAGCCAGGACACCGTCTTAAAATAGTCGTCATCTCCCACCACTGCGTCGGTCCGTTCGTGAAAGGAGAAGATTTCATCCATCGCCAGGACGGCCAGGGCAGCACATGCCGCCAACCAGAACCCCAATTTCCATCTGGAGCGGAGGTACTGATTCGCGATGAGTAGACAGACCAAGCTGAGCATCCAGAGGAGGCCGACGGTGAAGTGCTCAATGGGTGCGGCTTCCAACCACGGGGCGATATCACTGCGGCTCTGCAAGATGGCCGCACACAGCGCATAGCATGCCAGGAATAGCAGTAACAAGCTGAGGCGGATGCCGGATGCGGCAGGAGGCTCGGTGACGGTTTGCGTCCGGTGTGTTGCTTCCGTGGTCGCTTTCATCGCCATCAGCCTTCCCCGTGTAACCGTTGCCACGCCTCATCGTCCGTCAGTTGATCGATCTCTGCAGTCAGGCGTGCCTCGATCTCCACTGCCAACTCTGCAATCGTGGGCCTTTCAAAGAGGCAGCGCAGGGAAATCTCCACTTCAAAAGCGCTACGGAGCCGTGAGATCACTTGCGCGGCCATCAGGGAATGGCCCCCCAAGGCGAAAAAATTGTCCGCGGTGCCGACCGCTTCAAGCCTGAGAACCTCGGCCCAGATGTCCACGAGCACAGTTTCCACCGGCGTACCCGGAGGCATGAAAGCGTCGTCTGGCGCTGGCCTCTTCCGGTCCGGCGCCGGCAACGCCCGGCGATCCACTTTCCCCGTGGACATCAAGGGGAACGCCGGCAGCATCACAAACGCCGAGGGCAGCATGTACGCCGGCAGCTTCTCCTCGAGGAAACGCCGCAGTTCCATCACCTCGCAATCCGGCTCAGGTACGATGTACGCCACGAGGCGCGTCTCACCCGGTTCGGCCTCGCGACCCACTACTAGCGCTTGCCGCACCACCCGATGCTGCTCCAGTATCGCCTCAATCTCCCCCAGCTCGATACGGAAACCCCGCAGCTTGATCTGCTCATCGAGCCGCCCTAGAAACGCCAGAGAACCATCGCGCCGGTAGCAGACCCGATCGCCGGTTTGGTACAGACGCGCGCCCGGTTTGGCGCTGAAGGGATGGGGCGCGAACCGCTCCGCCGTGAGAGCCGGACGCTTGCCATAGCCACGCGCCAGACCGGCTCCGCCGAGATACAATTCGCCGGGTACGCCGATCGGGAGAGGCTGCCCGTGCCGATCCAAGACGTACGTTTGCACGTTGCCAACCGCCTGTCCGATCGGAACCTCCCGCCACGTCGGGGCGGTTGCTGACATCGTGGATAAGTCCGCCAGCGTGGCCACCACCGTCGCTTCGGTAGGGCCATACGTATCCACCAGGTGAACCCGAGAGCCGACCTGGTCGTGCCACAGCGCCAGCCGTTACGTCAGGGCCTGCTCGCCGCCAATAATCACGAAACGGACGGACGCCGGGAACGGCAGCGCTTCGGTGGCCATGTCGGCGCTCAGGGCATGCCAGTACGCCGTCGGCAGATTCAGCACCGTGAGGTCCCACGTCCGACAGTGGCGCAAGAACGTCGCGCTCGTACTCACCATGGCGTCCGTCCGCAGCACCAGCGTCGCGCCCCGTATCAGGCAGGGATAGATCTCCTCCGCACTGGCATCAAAGCTGATCGAAGCAAACTGCAAAACCCGATCACCCGCCGCCAAGCCATACCGCGAGCTGGCGGCGGTCATGTAGCTCACCAACGATCGATGCGGAATCATCACACCCTTGGGGACGCCGGTCGACCCCGAGGTATACATCACATAGGCAAGGTTACGGGGCGTCGCCGCGCGGCGAAGATTCTCGGCGCTGTGGCGCGCTAGTTCGACTCCGTCGGTGTCCAGGCACACCACCCGGGCGCAGTGCGGCGGCAGATGCGCCCGCAGGTGCGCCTGGGTTACCAGCACCGCGACCTCGGCATCTCCATCATGAACGCGAGGCGCTCGGCGGGATACGTGGCATCCAAGGGCACATAAGCGCCCCCGGCCTTGAGGATGCCCAAGAGTCCCACTAACAGCTCCGGACAGCGTTCTAGACAGAGGCCGACGCGAATCTCCGGGCCGACACCCAGACGGCGCAGATAATGGGCCAACTGATTGGCACGCCGGTTCAATTCCCCATAAGTAAGCTGAGCGTTGCCGCAGACCACGGCGGCGGTGTCAGGCGTGCGCGCCACCTGCGCCTGCACCAGCTCGTGCAGGCACTGCTCTCGGGGATAGGCGGCCTCTGTGGCGTTCCACTCGAGCAGCACCTGCTGCCGCTCTGCCGCCGTCAATAGCGGTAACTGCGCAATGGCCTGATCGGGAGCCGCTACCAGCCCCTGCAGCAACGTCTGCCAGTGTCCCAACAGCCGCGTCATGGTCACGGCGTCAAAGAGATCGGTGTTGTATCGTACCGCGATATGCAGACCGGCGTCCCGCTCGGTAGCCGGGAGTACGATATCAAATTGCACGGTCTCGCGGTCCACCTCCAAGAGACGCACGGTGAGACCCGGCAGTTCGAGAACCGGGCTCGGCGTATTTTGCAACACCAACATCACTTGAAAGACGGGCGAGTAGCTCATGTTCCGCTCGGGTTGTAGCGCTTCGACAAGCTTCTCAAAGGGGAGTTCCTGGTGCGCATAAGCGCCCAAAGCGACCGCTTGCACCCGACGCAATAGCTCCCGAAAACTCGGCATGCCGGACAGGTCCGTGCGCAATGTCAGCACGTTCACGAACAACCCGATCAGCGGCTCGATCTCGACGCGGTGACGACCGGCAATGGGCGTTCCGACGACCAGATCGTCCTGCCCCGTGTAGCGGTAGAGTAACGTCTTAAAGGCTGCTAAGAGCGTCATGAAGAGCGTTGCGCCCGCCTGTCGGCTCAAGACCTTGAGGGCCTGCGTGAGAGACGCGGAGAGGGTGAGTTCCTGCCGCGTACCCCGGTAGGTTTGTAAGGGCGAGCGGGGCCGGTCAGTGGGCAGGTCGAGCACCGGCGGCGCCCCCGCCAACTGCTCTCGCCAGTAGGTGAGCTGGGTGTCGAGCGCCTCCCCCTGCCACCCCTGCTGCTGCCAGACCGTAAAATCGGCATACTGAATCGGCAGCTCTGCCAAGGGAGATGGCTGCCCGGCAGCAAAAGCGGCGTACAGGCTTCCCAGCTCTTGCATGACGACCCGCAGTGACCAGCCATCCGAGATGATGTGGTGCATCGTCACCAGCAGGACGTGCACTGCCTCGCCCAGCCGAACCACGGTGGCCCGGACGAGAGGACCTTGCCTCAGATCGAATGGCCGCTGTGCCTCTGCGGTGGCCAGCCGGCGCATCGCAACCTCACGCTCCGCCACCGGCAGGTGCTGCAAGTCCACCACGGGGAGCGTCACGTGCAGCGTGGCGGCAATGATTTGCTCGGCCGGCACCTCGATCGTGGCAAAGGTGGTCCGCAGGGTGTCGTGCCGCTGCACGATGGCGTTGAGGCTTTGCTCAAGTGTGGGCAGATGCAGAGGTCCCCGCAGCTCCAGAGCAATCGAGAGGTTATAGGCCGCACTACCGGGTTCCAACTGGTCGAGGAACCACAAACGCTGCTGCGCGAACGAGAGCGGGCAGGGTCCGGCCTGTCCCCGGCGCGGAATTGCTTGTGCCGGCGGCCGATCGGCGCCTCGTTTTTTCAGCAAGCGGTCAAGAAGCTTCCGTCTCTCCGAGGTCCACATACCGCGTCACTTTATCTCTACAATATGGTTTTGCCATTGCGCATGAATTTTTGCTAGGATAACGAACAGGAAAGCAATACTACCTAATAATTCTAAGAATTCTTCAATCGGCCATTGGCCCCAAAAATACGGGAGTCCTATGGCATAAAGCGCATCCAAGTAACTCCCGCCAATAATGCAGACGAAGCCCAAGCCGAAAAAGAGTCGTGGCGCCTGATGCCATCGATCTTCATGAAGCGTGATGATCTTCCGCTTTCTCTTCTGCACGATGAGGCGGAGAGATGTACCCATGACAACGATCAAAGCAAGTCCAAGGAGCGAAGCCCAGAACAAGCGATCCCATCCTAGCCTGATGATGCTGACTTCTAATCCATCCAGCAGCCAATTGTGCAAGTCCCAGGTCTCAGTCTCGCTCGCAGCTCGTGCCTGCCAACCCAAAATACGCTCTTTGCCCCAGCTCGCTTCCTCGCCTACCAAAAAAAGACATAAGCCACTATACAAGACCCATATCTTACATCCCTGCTTTCGCTGCCAGAGGTGCAAGGCCAGCGCCAAGGCCAGAACCGCAGTCAGCGCCAGGGGAATGGCGGGTAGCGATTCAAGAAGTCCCCCTGCAACCAGCCAAGGCGTTAAGGCGAGCGGGTTTCTGATACCCTGAGTACCAATTGGCAAGAGCAGCGCAACACAGAGCAGCCCGTATGCTAAAAGCCACATTCTCGCCGTGTGTGACAACGCCACGTCTCTTCTAACACGAGCGGACTGGCGAAAATATCGCACCGTTATCCTTCACCACCGATTGGGGGCTCCAAGAGCATCTGTTTCACTTCATCGAGGGAAAGCTGATGGACTTCCTGCACCAGTTGCGCAATGTCCTCGACCCATGGTTCGCCCCCGACATCCGCGACGGTCTGGGCCAAGTCCGCGATCGTAGGGTTTTCGAGCAGGCGACGTACAGACAACGGCACCCCAAAGATATCGTGCAGCCGTGCGATAATCTGCGTCGCCAGAAGGGAATGGCCACCGAGATCAAAGAAATGGTCATGTACGCCGATGCGGTCGACCCCCAGGAGTTCGCTCCAAATTCCGGCCAGCACGGCCTCCACCGAGGTGCGCGGCGCGACAAACGCCTGCTTCAGCTCCGGTCTCGCCGTATCGGGAACGGGCAGGGCACGACGGTCCACCTTGCCATTTGGGGTTAGTGGCAGCGCATGCAGCATCAGCACATCGGTAGGCACCATGTAATCCGGCAGCGTCTGTTGCACGAAACGCCGGAGTTCTTCAGCTGTGGGACCCGGTTGCTGCTGCGGGATCACATAGGCCACGAGGCCCTGATCTCCCGGCCGGACCTCCTGCGCCGCCACGACCGCCTGCCGCACGTCGGCATGCCGCGCCAACACGGCTTCGATCTCCCCTAACTCGATGCGAAAGCCCCGGAGCTTCACCTGCTGATCGCGGCGCCCCAGAAACTCGAGGACGCCGTCCGCACCGTAGCGGGCCAGATCGCCGGTGCGGTAGAGCCGAGCCTCTGGTGTGGCGCTGCACGGATCCGGAACAAACGCCTCGGCCGTCAGCGCCGGCCGGTGCAGATAACCCCGCGCCAGGCCGGCGCCGCCGATGTAGAGCTCGCCTGGCGCGCCCATGGGCACACGCCGCCTCTGCGGGTCCAGCAGATCGACCTGCGTGTTGGCACCGGGTGTCGTACCACGTCGCATCGGCGGAGATTTCCGAGGAGCCATAGAGGTTGAGCAGAATGGCCCCTGGCAGACGCTGCCGAAACCGGTCGGCCAGCTCGGCGCAGAGGGCTTCACCACTGCTGACCCAATACTGCAGTCGAGGCAGTTGCCGCTGCAAATCGATGTCGGCGTCCAAGAGGGCGCGAAGCAGCGAGGGCACGAGGACGAGGCGCGTGACCTGGGAGGTCGCCAGGATCGACACCAGCCGATGTGGCTCTTTGAGCACCTCATCCGGAATAAGGACGCTGGCAATACCCTGAAGCAATGGCCCAAAAATCTCCCAAACCGCATCGACAAAACTCAACGAGGTCTTCTGACAACACATCTCCTGGGTTGCAAAAGGGTAGGTTTCCCACATCCATTGCAAACGATTGACCGCGCCCCCATGCAAACCCACGACGCCCTTGGGCGTCCCAGTCGACCCCGAGGTGTAGATCACGTAGGCGGAGTTCGCGGCGGTGACGGCGCTCGCGGGCGGCGCCAGACGCTCCTGTGCGATGATTTCCCAGTCCGCATCCAGGCACACGACCTGGGCGCGGGAGGCCGGAGAGACGGCCAGGAGATGATGTTGGGTCACGATGACCGGCACCTGGCTATCCGCCATCATGAAGGCTAGGCGCGGCGGCGGATAGGTCGGGTCCAAAGGGACATACGCGGCGCCAGCCTTGAGGACGCCGAGCAGCGCCACGAGCATCTCCAAGGAGCGCGGCATGAAGACCGCCACGAGGCGCTCGGGACCCACCCCAAGACCTTGCAGATGGTGGGCGAGCTGATTGGCGCGCTGATGCAGCTGCCCGTACGTGATGGCCTGCCCGTCACACCATGCCGCCACGGCCTCGGGCGTGCGTGCGGCCTGGCTCTCAAATAGCTGGTGCAGACACGGCCCCTCCGTCGCTTTCATCGCATCTCTCCAGACGACTTGGCGCCGACTTGCTTGAGGATGTGCGCCAGCTGCTGGTGGTCGAGGTTGGCCAGCGGGAAATCGGACGGCGTCGGCCCGCTAGACACCTGGCCATGCATGATGAGCGCTCGCAGAGCCTGCAGAAAACGCTCCGCCAGGCGTTCAATCGTGGCGCGGCGATGCAGGTTCTCACTGAAGGTCCAATCCACGTGGAACTGTCCGCCGACGATGCTGCCAAAAACATCGAGCATATACCGCCGCATGCCGGTAGGACTGCGCGTCGGTCCACTGGACGCTCGGGTCAAGGTAAAGGGCGACGCGGCAGGCAGCACCTGGTCGAACTGCCCGAGATAATTGAACCGGACTTCAGCTTGCGGACGCGCGCGCAAGGATTGGGCCACGTTGTCATTGGCGCTCAGATAACGGAGCACGCCATAGTCGAGGCCCCGATTCGGAATACGGCTCAGCTGCTCGGCCACCGCCGGCACCGCTTGCGCCGGGCTGCATGTCGGATCCAACGCCAACACGACCGGAGCAATGGCGGTAAACCAGCCCATCGTCCGCGACAAGTCGGCCGGAACCCCAATATCTTCCCGGCCATGCCCTTCCACATCCAGCAGTAGCGCCGGCCCGCCGGTCCACGCTGCCAAGGCTTGCACCAGCGCCGTCACCAACACGTCATGGAGCGGCGCCCCCTAGCATGTCGGCGCGTCTTGTACCAGCGGGCGGGTTTCCTCCACGCTGAGAGCGGTCGATCGCACCCGGCTAGATGCGACCGTGTTGGTCATCTTGGCTCCAGGATCATCCACCGGCAGCTCGGCAAGAGGTGTCTGAAGCGGGGCCAGCCAAAACGGCGCTTCGCGCTGCAATGCGTCCGAGTGCGCATACTCTGATAACCGATGCGCCCAGTGTTTGAAAGATGTCGTCTTGGCCGGAAGGTGTATGGGCTCGCCGCGACTCAGTTGTTCATAACCCGTATGCAGATCCTCGAGCAGGATGCGCAACGAGACGCCATCCACGGCAAAATGATGCACACACAGCAAGAGACGGCCCGGGCGGTGCGGGCCAAAATCGAAAAAGGCGACGCGCATCAGGGGACCGTGGGACAAACTCAGACTCCCCTGAAGTTGGGCGGCGATCGCCTCCAAGGTGTCACCGTGTCCGGTCTCTGCGGCATACGCCGCCGCATGCCTCATGTTTTGGATAAAAGCCGCCTCGGCGGCTGGCGCGTGGTCGAGGTCGGCAAGAGCGGCACCATCCACGTGCGTAAAAGGCACGGCGTCGTCCGCATCCGCGATGAAGAGGCGATAGCCCGAGGTGGTTTCGACACCTCGCAAGCGCAACATATCGTGATGCCGGAGCAAGTGCTGCACGACTTTGCCGATGAGCGCGGCTTCCACACCCGGGCGGACGTCGAGCATGACCGCCTAGTTATAATGATGCGGAGACGGCGGTTCCTGCTCGAAAAACCAATGCATGATGGGCGTCAAGGGCAGCGAGCCGGTGACCACGCCTTGCTCGGCCTGGACGGCAGGAGCCGTACCTGCCACGGCGGCGAGCGCCTCAATGGTAGGGTGCTGCAGCAATTGCAGCGGCGTGATCCGGATGCCTTCGCGATGCGCGCGGGCGATAATCTGAATGCTCAAAATCGAATCCCCGCCCAACTCGAAAAAGTTGTCGGTGATACTCACACGCGCCACCTGCAGCACGTCCGCCCAGAGGCGTGCCAGGGCTTCCTGCACCGGCGTCTGTGGCGCCACCACATCCTTTGCCGCCTCGTCGCGGCTCGGGCTTGGCGCCGGCAGGGCCTGACGGTTCACCTTGCCGTTGGGCGTCAAGGGTAGCGCGTCCAGGAGGACAACCGCGGCCGGCACCATGTAGTCGGGCAACTTCTGCTGCACAAAACGGCGCAGGTCGTCGCGGCTCGGGACCGGCGCCGCGTTCGGCACCACATAGGCGACGAGCCGTTTCGCACCGGGCCCATCCTGGCGCGCCATGACCACGGCCTGGTGCACGGCGGGGTGTTGCCCGAGCACCGCCTCGATTTCGCCCAACTTGATGCGCACCCCGTGGATTTTGACTTGATGATCACGGCGGCTCAGGAACGCCAGGGCGCCATTGGGTAACCAGCGCCCCAGATCGCCGGTGCGGTAGAGGCGTGCGCCCGGTTCGGGGCTGCCGGGGTGGGGCAGGAACGTCTCCGCCGTCAACGCCGGATGGTTGAGATAGCCACGACCCAGGCCACGACCACGGATATACAACCCGCCCGGTACGCCATCAGGGACCGGCTGCAGGTGTTCATCCAACACATCGATCTGCGTCTGGGCAATCGGCCGGCCCAGGGGCACGACGTGCACCGGGCCATCGCCGTGCGTGGGAATCGGATAGACCGCGACAATCCCGGTGGTCTCCGTTTGACCGAACATATTGAGCAGACGGGCCCCATGCTGCAATCCATGCGTCCAGGCCCTCGGCACATCGGACATCAGGGTATCGCTCGCCGACAGGATCAAACGCAGCCGGTTGTGCAGCAGGCGCTGACGCGCCTCAGGCTCCAAGGAGGTCAGCGCCTGCATACAGCTGCGCCAATAAGAGGGAACGAGGTCGATGATCGTCACCCCGTGCCGCTGGATCACCTGAAACAAGGCTAACGGATCCCGCCGCTGCTTCAGAAGTCGCCAGGACGACGGTCGCCCCGTGCGCCAGCGGCAGCAGCAATTGTCGCACGGACGACGAAAAGGCCATAGACGCGGTATGGAGATACACATCGTCAGGTGTCAGCTGCAACGGCAGACGCATCACGCGCACGTAGTGCCCCAGATTGGCATGCATGACCATGACGCCCCGCGGCTCTCCTGTCGTCCCCGAGGTATAGATCACATAGGCCACGTGCGGCCCCGCCACCTCACACGTAAGGTTGTCCGGACTCAGAGGCGCCATCACTGGCCAGTCGGTATCCAGACAGACCACATGGGCGCCGTGCTCGGGCAAGCTCTGCCGCAGCCGCTCCTGCGTCAACGTCACCGGGACTTGCGTGTCCCGCAGTACGAATGCCGAGCGCTCCCTGGGATACGTCGGATCGAGTGGCACGTAGGCGCCGCCGGCTTTGAGGATGCCGAGGATGCCGATGGCCATCGGCATGGCGCGCTCCATGCAGATACCCACCCGCATCTCCGGCCCAACGCCGAGCCTCCGCAGATGACGGGCCAGTTGATTGGCGCGTGCGTTGAGCGCCGCATACGTGAGCTGCCGGTCCTCGCACACCACGGCCAGGGTATCGGGCGTGCGCGCCGTTTGCGCCTCGAACAGCTGGGGCATGCACCTTCCCCAATCGCCGCTTTTCACCTTTCGCCCCACGCTACATCTCCTGGCCATTAAAGGGTTCGGCTATGCCGACGACCACCTGGCGAGAACCGGCGAAGGGTCTCCGTCCGTGTGCCGTCAACATGTTGTCTAGCAGCAAGATATCCCCTTGTTGCCAAGGAAAAACTACCGTTTCCTGCCAATAGGCGGCGCGAATGGCATCCAAGTCTGCGGCGGCAATCGGCGAGCCATCGCCGTAATACGCTTGGCGGGGGAGATTCTCCTCCCCGAGCACCGATACCAAGGCTTGGCGGATGTCCGGTGGTAACGTTGACACGTGGAACAGGTGCGCCTGATTGAACCACACCCGCTCACCCGTCTGCGGATGCGTGGCAACGGCCTGACACACCTAGCGGGTCCGCAGGCGATGGCCATCTTTCCACTCAAACGCGATGCCGGCGCGCTGGCAAAACGCTTCCACGTCGGCTTTGCTGCGGGTCTGAAAGACGTTTTCCCAGGACAGGTCAACGCCGTCGCCGTAGTTGCGGACGTACATGACCTGTTTGTGCATAAAGCGTTCGCGGATGTCTGGGGCGATGCGCGCAAAAACGTTGCGGCTGTCGGCGATGGGGGTTTCGCCCCCCTGCGCCGCCGGGCGCACGCAGAAAAACGCGATCTTCCTCGGCCATGTGGCGGCGTAGGCTTCCTCGTTGTGCAACGGGATCGCTTGGTCCGCCGGGTACTCCGTGGACGTATAGATGTGGCCGTGCACCTGCCGGCGCGGCGTAGAACGATAGGTGTAGGCCAACAACGCGCCGCAAAGCGTCCGCATGAACTGCTCGAACACCGCGACGGATGGCGCCGCAAAGCGCCGGAAAAGGATACCGCCATGCTGGCGTAAGTGAGTCTCGATGAACGCCCGATGGCGCGTCGCCCACTCCAGCAACTCGACCGGATCGGCATCGGGTTCGATGACCAAGGGCAGGGGCTGGCCAGGCTGCAAAGACGCGGTGGTGATACTTTCGGCATGGTCTTCGGTGCGCATCGTCTCTCCCTCACAGGCTGTCTAGACCGAAGTTCCTCCCGTGATTCGGCGACAACTTGTTGAAATAAAAACTCAAAAGCCTGAAACGAATTGA
>CBCXVS010000154.1:0-17818 GCA_965178525.1 uncultured bacterium
TCGTCTGAAAACGTATGACCATAAGCCATGTCGTTTCAGGAGGTTGGATTGTTCCCATGTAAATGGACTTTTGAATTTGGCTAACCTGTTGATCTACTTAACCCTCCGCCTATTCTGCCAGGGGAACTTCGGTCTAGACACGCGTTTCGCAGATCCGCATCCAAACAGCCAACCGGATGTTGCCCAATGACATCCCAGGGCCCCGTCACGGGAAACGCGGCGATGGGAACGCCGGTTACAAGGGCTTCGAGCAGAACCAGCCCAAAGGTATCGGTCAAGCTTGGAAAGACCAAAACGTCTGCTTGCGCATACATACGGACCAAATCTTCGCCGCGCCGCACCCCCACGAAAATCGCCTCCGGAAAGGCGCGCTGCAGCGCCTTTCGAGCCGGTCCATCCCCGACCAGGATTTTGGTTCCGGGCAAGTCGAGCTGGAGAAACGCGCCGATATTCTTTTCAACCGCAATGCGGCCAACATAGAGATAAATCGGTCCCGGAAAGTCTCTCCCCATGTTGGGCAAGGGGCGAAAGATATCGGTATCGACCCCACGCGTCCAGGGTACCGTATTTTTGAAACCCCAGTCCTGTAGTGTGCGTTCAACGGATGGCGTCCCCACTAGAACGCGCTTTGCAGGCCGATAAAACCAACGTTGAGCCGCGTAAGTGAAACGCACGGGAAGGCCGATACGAGCTTGAAAATACTCCGCAAATCGGGTGTGAAACGAGGCGGTGAAAGGCCAGTTATGTTGCCGACACAACCGGCGAGCGGCGAGCCCCAACGGCCCCTCCGTGGCGATGTGCACGGCATCGGGTTCGTACGCCTCGATCATTTGCTGAAGCTTTCGGCCACGACATATGGCCAGACGAATTTCAGGATAGGTCGGCAACGGCGCCGTCCGGAAAAGCGATGGCTGTATCACGTTGGTCTCATGCCCCATCTTTCTTAACTCTTGCATCGTCTGTTCCAAAGTCCGAACCACACCGTTGATTTGGGGATGCCATGCGTCGGTCACCAGTAGAAGTTTCATCGTCCTCAAAACCGCCTTTTGGAGCAAGGTTGACTGCCTGTGGGAAGAAGACAAGAGGGATGGTGACGTCATGGGTGTCACATGTCCTACGTTCTCGTATCGGTATGCGATTCGGGCGTGGTGAACTTGATGATCAACAAACGTCTTGAACGGGACCTCTTTTGGGTTGCAGTTGCGGGGCGGTTGCGTCCATTATAGGCGGGGCCATCAGTAGCGACAGCGTCCGGGAGAACAGCATGGCGACGGTCTATGTCATTCAAGTTTGGGTCTATCACGGCGTTGGCACGCAAGGCTGGCGCACCGCCCGCCAAAGGAGCGGAGAGCCGTATCGCTTTCGGACGTGCGAAGCCGCCCTCAGCGCGATGCGCGAGCACTTCGGCAATCTGCGTGAAGGCAGCAGTGTCCGCGTCCATGCCATCACAGAGGCGGCGGACGCATCGGCTACGCGCGCGGCGCCGCTGGATCCCAGCGCCAATAACGCGACACCGCACCCGCATCGACCCGGAGATCCGCGCCCGTGATCATCTCCGCATCCTCAGAGGCGAGAAAGACGGCGGCGCGGGCGTAATGCTGCGGACTTGGCAGGGTCTGTAGCGGCACGCCGAACCTAGAATCTCCCTCGAAGCCGCGCCGTCGCGGGTTGGCCGCTGCCGGCTGGCGTGGCGGCACGCCCCATTGTTCGGCGCGATCCCGACCCTCACTCGGGTCGGTCGCCGTGGGCGTGAGGCTGTTGACGCGAATTCCGAACTCGGCCAGCTCCATGGCCACGGAGCGCGTGAAATTGAGCAAACCGCTTTTGCCGGTACAATAGCCGACGTTCCACGGCTCGCCCTGGTGACCGGCGGTGGAAATGATGTTAATGATGTTACCCTGACGCCCCTGATCGACCATGGACTGCGCCACGTATTGGGTGCACAGAAACGCGCCCGTCAACATCACATCGAGTTGCCGGCGCCACTCCGCCACCGGCATGTCGAGTACACCCTTGGTATTGAAGATGACCGCCGCGTTCACCAGGATATCGATGCCACCGTAGGTCTCCATGGCACGCGCGATCAGGGCTTGCACCTGGTTTTCATCCGTAATATCACAGGCGATACCGAGCGCGTCACCGCCTTGTTGCGTGATGTGCGCGGCGCATTGGGTGGCGTTGTCGGCATTGATATCCACACAGACGACCTTGGCGCCTTCCGCCGCCATACCCAGGGCGATGCCACCACCGATGTTCGGACTGGTGCCGGTGATCAGGGCTACTTTATCTTCGAGTTTCACGGCTGTCTTCCTTGTTACGCCCTCGTCCCTGCGGGGGCGAGGGTTGGGGTGAGGCGCCCAGGGCTACAGGATAATGCTCACCTTACCGTGCGGTTGTAACGCTTCCAGATCCAGGATCGCGCGGCGATGCCGGATTTTCAGCCCGTCCTCACGCTGCACCAGCGTATATTCGTAGCGTCCGATGTAGGTATCGATGTGACCGGAGCGCATGCGATAGACGACGAAATTGGCCGTCATCCGTATCGTATCCCCCTCGGCCTCACGAATGCGCACGTTGCTAATCAAACGCCGGGTGCGCGATGGCGGATTTTCAGCCCAGGCCGATTTCCCGAGCAATTGGTCCACCCGCATGCGGATGCGGTCGGCGTTATCAGCGATCAGAAAGAGCGTGTCGCGCGGATTGCCGTCCGGCACATCGGTCGACGGCACTTCATAAGTCGCATCCTCAGTTAACAGCGCTAACCACTCCCGCAAACGCCATTCGTCCAGAAGGGCCGCTTCCTCATAGAGAAACTCTTCAAGCTGTGCCCGTGTGACGGTAGATACTGCCGCCTCCATAATGACTCCTTTTATACCGCAATCGGACGACGCACCGGCAGCGCCTCGGCGTGGGCGCGCCGCATGAGCAAGCGCCACTGCCGCCAGAAGGCGCGCATCTGCAGCTCGTCCGTCACCTCCGGTTGCGCTCGCTTCATCCCCCGGGAAAGATCGTTCCACTCGACCTCGCGATTGATGTAACCCAACTGGCAGGACTCCAGGGCTTCGACATCATCCGGGGTGGCATAGCCTCCCGGCCCGAGGAAGGTGAGGAAATTATCGAGGCGCAGCGCCCGGTCCTTTGGGCTTTCGTCGCTTGGGGCCAGAGCCCAGGCGTTGATTTCGAGATAATCCGGCGCCACTGGGAAAAAGGTGCGGATGGTGATGGCCATGATGTCGTTGATGATGAGATTGGGAAAAATCAGCAAATTGCGGCTGGTTTGCGTGATTTTATAGGCCCATTCCGTACCGAAACGGGCTTCGAATTGGCGTTGCACCTGCTCCAACTCGGCTCGCCTGGCTTCGCCGAATTCCGGCGACCAGCGCGCGATTGGGCGCCCTGACATCGATTCGCTTTGAATGACGGCATGGCCGTTTCCCAGGGCTTTACCCCTGCCGCCTCGCCGACTTCTGAAGCGTGAGGCATCGACGCCGCTTTCGATCAGATAGTCGAAGTAGCGCTGGTGCGTGGTGCGGGCATGGTAGCCATCCATGCTGTTTTCGACGAGAAGCTTCCAGTTGGCGCGCATGCTGTAGGCCTGCGTGCCGCTGACGACTTCCATGCCCGTCTCGGATTGATCACACACCAGATCGAGGTATTCGCGGGCGCCAGCCAGGTAGTCCACCAGGTCTTCGATGGCCGCATTGAAGCTGATAAAGACGAAACCGCGATAGTCCTCGACCCTGGGCGGGGACGCGAGACCGAGCTTGTGCCGATCAAACGCCTGGCTGTAGGCGTCATCACCCGGCACGCCGATGAGTTGACCCTGATTGTTAAACGTCCAGGCGTGGTAAAAGCACTGAAAGGTATTGGCGTTGCCCGTGGCTTCGCGGCAGACCTGGGCGCCACGATGGGTGCACGTATTTAACAAGACGCGTACCACACCGTCCGTACCCCGCACCAGGATGACAGGGCGGCCCGCGACGCGGCGGGCGCGGAAATCACCCGGCTGCGGGACCTCTGAGGTATGCCCGGCGTAGATCCAAGAGCGTTCAAATACACGTTGCTGCTCCAGAGTCAAGATGTCCGGGTCGGTAAAGGACTGGCGGTGGACACGAAAGAGCCCGTCTTGTTTGTTGTCGATGACCAGACCGGCCAGGTCCTCATGCTCCATGATGTCCTCCTGACTCGCGTTCACCCGCGTATGTATCCACCTGAACGAACAGGCGTTGGGTCCGATCCCAGCGAAAGAGTTTGGCCCCGGCAATATGATCCGCTTGCGCATCGATGACGATATGGTCGACCGGATATTGCGGCTCCGCTGTCTCGTCCGGTTCCCGGCCCAGGGCGGCGCGTGTGTCTTCGGCTGAAAAATAGGCGCCCACGTCCGGGTGCGAATGATAAATGATCTTCACCGGCCTTGGGCTCTCCACGCTTTCGAGCAGAAAGCGCAAGTCCTTGCCCCCCAGGTAGTAGGCTTGGCGCGCGGTGCGCGGGAAGCGTTCCGGATCCAGGGCATGATAGCGATTTTGCTCATTGACGCAGCGGCGCGCTTCGTCAATGCTGTGGCTCTCCTGTGGGCCGAGCAGAAACCCGCAGCATTCCTCCGGATAGGTCACCCGGGCATGATTGTAGATATCTTCTAAGACCTGGCGCGACAGTTGGGGGAGGTCGGCGCCAACATCAGCGGCGGCATCGTGCGACATCTCGACTCCTTTGCTCCTCCGGCAGGGTGTGAGGCTCAGCAGAGCGTTCGCCCGCAGCTGGCAGCCTGGCGACATCGCTGCTGGGTGGTCTCATCTGGGGCAACACTATACGTGCCCTGACATGGCGACGCAAGCCGACGCCTGACTTGACCTCGCCCGTACATATGCTACGCTGCCTGCAGCAGCGCGCATCGTACCCTGATATCGCGACCTTCAGCTCGTAGCGATCCCTACACGTTCCAGCCTGGTGGCGGAGCACCGCAGACGCCAGTTCCCTCTCCCGTGCACAAGGAGTTAGCATGGCCACGCATCCCTTCGATCAATTTACCGGTACCGACAAATACATTGTCTCCCCTGAGCTTCGCGATGTGGTGAATGTGGCCATTGCCTTGCAGTGTCCCCTAGTGGTAAAAGGCGAACCGGGCACGGGGAAAACGCTGCTGGCGCACCATATTGCGCGGGCCTTGAACAAACCCCTGCTGGTCTGGAATATCAAGTCGACGACGAAGGCCAAAGATGGATTATACGTGTACGATACCGTGCAGCGTTTGAATGATGCCCGTTTTGGCGAGGGCGACGTGTCCGATATCAAGCGCTATATCCGCATGGGCAGTCTGGGGCAGAGCTTTACGGCTGAGGAACAAGTGGTGCTCCTCATCGACGAAGTGGACAAGGCGGACATCGAGTTCCCCAACGATCTGCTCAACGAACTGGATGAAATGAATTTTTACATCTTGGAGACGGATGAGCGCATCACGGCCACGCATCGGCCCATTGTCATTATCACCTCGAATTCCGAGAAAGAACTCCCCGATGCGTTTCTGCGCCGCTGTGTCTTTCACTACATCGCGTTTCCCGACCGGGAGCTGATGGCGGAAATTGTCGGCGTGCATCATCCCACCCTGGCCGATCATCTATTGGAGCAAGCGCTAGAGCGTTTCTATGAGTTGCGACAGATCGACACGCTGCGCAAAAAGCCCTCGACGTCCGAACTCATTGACTGGCTGCAGGCGCTCGTCGCCGCTGGGATCACACCGGAGCAACTCGAAGAGAACATTCCCTTCCTGGGCGTCTTGCTTAAAAAAGAAAACGATGTTGACGTCTACATGAAGCGCAGCTTGGCCGCGGCGGGTAACGCGCGGGCGCGCTATTAGGCGCGCTATTAGAGGAAGGCACGGCATGTTTCTCGATTTTTTCTATACCCTCCGCCGTCATCACGTGCCGGTATCCATCACCGAGTGGATGTCCTTCATGCAGGCATTGAGCCAGGGGTTTGCCCATTCCTCACTCGAGCGCTTCTATGTGTTGGCGCGGGCATTGCTGGTCAAAGACGTGGGCTATTACGGCGCCTACGATTTGGCCTTCAAAGAGGCGTTTGAGGGCATTGAGACGCCGGCGGACATTCTGGACGAAATTCTGGCGTGGTTGCAAGATCCCCACACGCTGTTGCATTTGACCCCGGAGCAGTTGGCGATGCTTCCCAAGCTGGATTTGGAGGCCTTGCGCGAGCTTTTTGCCGAGCGGCTGCGCGAGCAGCAAGAGCGGCACGATGGGGGCAACCGCATGATCGGCGCCGGCGGGACCTCGCCCTTTGGCAACCATGGGAAGAATCCTGCCGGCATACGCCTGCAGGGGGAAGGCGGGCAGCGCCGTGCCGTGCAGGTGGCGGAAGATCGCCGCTTTCAGAATTACCGGCACGACCGTACGCTCGATATTCGCCAGATGCAGATGGCTCTGAAAAAACTGCGCTATTTGCAACGGCTGGGAAGTGAGGAAGAGTTAGACCTGGAGGAGACGATCGATCAGACCTGCCGCAATGGGGGCGATATCGAGCTGGTGTTTTCCCCACCACGCAAGAACAACGCCAAGGTGCTCTTGCTCATGGATGCGGGCGGGTCGATGTTGCCTTATACCCATGTGGTGGAACAGCTCTTTTCGGCGGCGCATCAGCTCACTCATTTTAAAGATTTTCAGCATTACTATTTCCACAACTGTATTTATGAGCAAATCTATACCGATATTCGGATGAACAAAAAAACGTCCACTCAGGCGCTGTTGCAGACGCTGGACGCAGATTACAAGGTCATCCTGGTGGGCGATGCGTATACGGCGCCGGAGGAACTGCTCGATCCTGGTGGTGCGATTTATTATTATCACCACAACCGTACGCCGGGGCTGGAATGGCTGCGCCGTATCCAGGCGCACTTCAAAGCCTGTCTGTGGCTCAACCCCATTCCGGCGCGTCATTGGAACCGTCCCAGTATTGAGCTGGTGCGCCAGGTGTTTGCCATGTATGAACTGACCCTCGATGGGCTGGATCAAGGTACGAAACACCTGGTGCGCCAGGTGGCATAACCCGCCTCGTCTGCCCTGCCGCGTTCTTTCGCCTCGGTGGGTAAACGTGTGGCACAATGTCAGTACGTTCCGGTACGGCATCCGTTGCCATGTCTTTCCAGCGCAAGGATGCTGCTGCCAGTGTCCAGATATGTCTTGGGCGTGACGACTCAGGTCTCGTCAGCAACTGGGTGGGAGAGTCGTATGAAAGATTATCTCCGTGAACGAATACTGATAACCGGTGGCGCTGGCTTTGTGGGTTCGCATTTGTGCGAGCGGCTGTTAGGAGCCGGCCATGAAGTGATCTGCGTGGACAATTTTTATACCGGGCGCCGGGAAAATGTGGCCCACTTGCTGCGCGATCCGTATTTTGAAGTCATGCGGCACGACATTTGTTTCCCCCTTTATGTCGAGGTGGATGAAGTCTACAATCTAGCGTGTCCGGCGTCCCCGGTTCATTATCAATTCGATCCGGTGCAGACCACCAAGACCTCCGTGCATGGCAGCATCAACATGCTCGGCCTGGCCAAACGCGTCAAAGCCAAAATCTTGCAAGCATCCACGAGCGAAGTCTACGGCGATCCGATGGTGCACCCCCAGCCCGAATCCTATTGGGGCCATGTCAACCCCATCGGCCGGCGCGCCTGCTACGACGAGGGAAACGCTGTGCGGAAACCCTCTTTTTTGACTATCACCGCCAGCATGGGCTCCGCATCAAAGTGGCGCGCATTTTCAACACCTATGGGCCACGCATGCATCCCAATGACGGACGGGTGGTGAGCAATTTTGTCATCCAGGCGCTGCAGGGAGAGGAACTCACGATCTATGGGGATGGTAAGCAGACGCGGAGTTTCTGCTATGTCGACGACCTAGTCGAGGGTTTGGTGACCTTGATGCAGAGCCCCGATGCGCTTACCGGGCCCCTCAATCTCGGGAATCCCGCCGAAATTACCATGCTGGAACTCGCCGAGAAGATTCTGGCCATGACCACATCGACCGCGAAGATTGTCTACGAATCGCTGCCGGAAGATGATCCTATCTAACGGCAACCCGACATTAGCCAAGCCAAAACCTGCCTGGGCTGGGAGCCGAAAGTTGAACTCGAAGACGGGCTGGATAAGACCATCGCCTATTTCCGCCAGCTGATGCAGACGTGAGACCGTCAGGCGGGGAGAGGGATAAGGGTCAAGTCTTGCTATTTACTAGGGTTGTTCCCCAATAGTTAATGAGGTAGGCTATCCTCCCCCAAACGATGGAGGGAGCCCAGCCAGGTCATTGGTTATCCGAGATGATCGGCAGATGAAAGCCTTAACCGGTGTGTCTCAGACGCAATTTGACTTCTTGCTGCCCGCCTTCAGCCACGTCTATCAACAGGCTCAGCAAAAACGCTATGAGGAGGGTGTCCAAGCTGGCAAACGCAGCCGAAAGCCGGGTGCAGGTATCAAAGGCAAATTACCCACTCTGTCAGACAAACTCCTGTTCGTTCTATATTATTACAAGACGTATCCGACGTTTGATGTTCTTGGTGCACAATTTGGTATGGTACGTTCGAAAGCGAATGAAAATCTCCATAAGCTCTCTCCCATCCTGTATGACACGTTAGTGCAGTTAGACCTCATGCCTTATCGAGAGTTGAAGACCCCAGAGTCGTTGAGGGAGGCGTTGTCAGGTGTGGATCAACTGATTATTGATGCGACTGAAAGAAGCTATCGCCGGTCACAAGATGAGACGACCCAACGTGAACACTATAGTGGTAAAAAAAAGCCATACGCTGAAAAATACAGTGATGTCGATGCCGGATAAATGGATCGTCTTTCTGGGCCGTACGTTTAGTGGTCACAACCATGATTACAGCATGTTAAAACAAGAGTTCCCACCGGACTTAGACCGGTTTAGTGACGTAGAAGTTTGGGTGCACCTGGGTTATCAGGGGATTCAGTCGGACTACAAAGGCGAAATGCTTGAGATTCCACACAAGAAACCCCGGAAGAGCAAGACGAATCCGACTCCAGAATTGACGGCGGAGCAGCAGGCGGCGAATTATGCCGTGAGTCAAGTTCGCATCTTGATCGAACATGCCATCGGCGGTATGAAGCGTTTCAACATTTTGGTGCAGCGTTTCCGCAACCGCAAAGATCACTTTGAGGATGATTCGGTGGGCATCTGGGCTGGGCTAGGGAACCTGATCTTATGCTATTGAGGAACAACTCTACTATTTATGGGTCCGGGAAATTCAATGCGAAGTGGGCGCGCCATAACGTTGAGGGTAGCTTATTATCATGCCAATAGAAAGACTTGACCTCTTCTATTGGCCGCGATAAAGCGCGCTGCCACCTCCATCCAATCCACGCACCGGCGCGGCGGAGGGGAAAAATTGTTGACACGGAGCAGCATGGCAGATATTATAGATACCCGTTGCCATTTCAATCGTTGTTATTTTCATTAGGTGGTGGGCAGAACTGAACTGCGAGATGCCAGTTTGCCCGACCGTCCACTCACTCCCAGGGGAAATATAATATGGAAAAGACGCAACACCAGCTCGACTCTTTTGTTCCCCAGCAGGCGGCTCCAGTCACGCGTGAGGCCCTTGCAGCGACATCGCCAACAACAGGGCGCCTCGTCACACCCCTACTAAGAGCGCTATTGAGTCCTTTTGCGGGCGACGCCGCCGAATAACTCGCCTGTTCTAGCAGCTCTCTTCATCCGTGTCAAATTTCCGTGGTAGAGGTGCGCTCGTGATCGGGTGCCCAACTGAGCCGCAAGAATAGGGCCCATGCCGTTTTCTGTTTTGTCCCCTCTCCCTGGCCAGGGAGAGGGCTGGGGGGAGGGTCGTTCCCCCATGCCAGGACACCCTCTCACCCTAGCCCTCTTCCCCAAGGGGGTGAGGGGAATTGAATGGCCCTGGCGAGAGGCGTTGCGCCTGTCCGTAATCACTAACCACTAGACCGTGACCTCCTCTGGCGTTTCGGTCCGATTATCCGGCTCGCGTGCGGCCTCATCCGTTCCGGAGGGATTGGTAAATTTGTCGTTGAGTGCTTGCACGTAGCCATTCGCCTCCGTCAGAACCGCAGCGACCTGGCGTTGCATGCGCTGGCCCCATCCGATCGGGCGCTTGACGAAGATGCTGCGCCAGAAACGCGTATTCTTATGGAACGCGTTGGCGATATTGTCCGCAAAGTCCATCTCCCGCATGTCGCGCACCTGTTTCCTAAGTTTGGCGATGACTTGGCCGGCCGCGAAACGGCGTAGGGCAAAATGGGTATAGCCTGCCAGCACAACGGCCGCGCCCAGGGCGACGAACCGCCACACAGGCGCGTTGAGGAGGTTGTTCCAGAAGGCGTGTGAAAAGCGCAGCCCCTCCCACTCGCCCGTCCACCACGTCGCGCCGACGATCGCGGCGATGATAAGGCCAAAGACGATGCCGTCCAGCCACAGAACCCGCCGCCGCCACTGGGCTAATAACGTCTGTAACGTCGGGATAATCCGTTCTTCCACGTCGTGCGCCGTTTGTTCCAGCACGGCGATGATCCGATAAGCCCGGTCGATGCCCACCTGGCGCATGCGGGCATGGATGTCGGATAAATCGAGGTCGCGTTTCGTTTCAAACCGAGTGCGGAGATTCGCGTCCTCGATCGGCACCGCCGCATCCGGATTGTAAATGCGATAGAAGCGTCCAGCCGTCAGCCCCTTTTGGGCCAGGGCGCGTTGCCAAGAGGCGATGACATCCTCGGGATTGTCCTCGCGGGCGGTGGTATCGATTTGGTTCAGAATGTACAGAAATTTACTCGAATCCGGCCGATTGATGGTGTGTTCGACCAGATGCTCGAGTGTATCGTGCATGGTGCCGGGTTCGGGATGGCGCGCATCGAAAAACACCAGCACTAGGTCCGAGAGGTCGATAATATGGTTCGTAATCTGCAAGGTGGCGGTGCGCTGCGCATCGGCATCGGACCCGGGGGAGTCAATGACGATTTTGCCGCGCACCTGCTCGCTCGGGCACGTCTTCAACTGCAGATAAGCGTCAATCCGGCGTCCTTCACCTACCGTGATGTCCTCGATGGCGCGGCTCATTTGATAAAACGGAAAGCGTGCATCGGCATCCAGGGCCAGCCCCGGCAGCACTCTCACTTCGTCTTCCTTGCTAAAACAAATCACCAAAAAGCGGTCATCCACGGCCTGATTACCCGTCAGTTGTAGGGTTTGGCCCAGATAGTGATTGATAAACGTGGATTTGCCGGAGGAATAGGTGCCCAAGACAGCGACGAGCGGCCACCACGAGATACGCGTGGCAAAGGATTCCTCCGGCAGCAAAAAGCCCAGCCGGCGGGCCACGTTGTCCAGCTTGCGAAAGCTTGCGACCGCCTGCAACAAGATGGGATTTTCCTGCGCCAGATGCGTTTCCAGGCTTTGCAGGCGTTGTTCAAGCTGGGGTGATGGCGACATACACTTTCCTTCTTTCATGCGTGGTCTGTTTGCCGGTATGCTGTCGGGAAATACTAGCAAGCCGAAGGGCAAAATACCAAGTGTATGGGAGGGAGGAGGGGAGCGGAACTATCGTCGTTTGCACGCCCTGGCTGGACATGCGACCTTCATATCCCGACGTCAAACGGTTCCTTGGGTGGCCCGGTTCGAACCAGGACATCCAACAGGTCGGCCAAGCGCCGTGGCGCAAACACCTCGGATGTCTTCCGGATGTCTGCGGCCGACCACCATCGAAATTCTCGAAACGCCAAACGCTCTCAGGCAAACGACTCAAGAAACCACGGGCATCATCATGCCGCTCTCCTTTGGACCGTCCGTGAAAGGTTGCGTCGATGATCTTAACGCGGATTGATGCAGGGTTGTAGCGATAGACGAGGCATTCCGATCCTTCATGCGATTTCTCGTATTCCTTCAAAGCCGCAGCGACTTGCTCGACGGCTTCGTCGGGTTTTTGCAGTATCTTTACCATGGCAATAGAGTTGTTCCTCAATAGCATAAGATCAGGTTCCCTAGCCCAGCCCAGATGCCCACCGAATCATCCTCAAAGTGATCTTTGCGGTTGCGGAAACGCTGCACCAAAATGTTGAAACGCTTCATACCGCCGATGGCATGTTCGATCAAGATGCGAACTTGACTCACGGCATAATTCGCCGCCTGCTGCTCCGCCGTCAATTCTGGAGTCGGATTCGTCTTGCTCTTCCGGGGTTTCTTGTGTGGAATCTCAAGCATTTCGCCTTTGTAGTCCGACTGAATCCCCTGATAACCCAGGTGCACCCAAACTTCTACGTCACTAAACCGGTCTAAGTCCGGTGGGAACTCTTGTTTTAACATGCTGTAATCATGGTTGTGACCACTAAACGTACGGCCCAGAAAGACGATCCATTTATCCGGCATCGACATCACTGTATTTTTCAGCGTATGGCTTTTTTTTACCACTATAGTGTTCACGTTGGGTCGTCTCATCTTGTGACCGGCGATAGCTTCTTTCAGTCGCATCAATAATCAGTTGATCCACACCTGACAACGCCTCCCTCAACGACTCTGGGGTCTTCAACTCTCGATAAGGCATGAGGTCTAACTGCACTAACGTGTCATACAGGATGGGAGAGAGCTTATGGAGATTTTCATTCGCTTTCGAACGTACCATACCAAATTGTGCACCAAGAACATCAAACGTCGGATACGTCTTGTAATAATATAGAACGAACAGGAGTTTGTCTGACAGAGTGGGTAATTTGCCTTTGATACCTGCACCCGGCTTTCGGCTGCGTTTGCCAGCTTGGACACCCTCCTCATAGCGTTTTTGCTGAGCCTGTTGATAGACGTGGCTGAAGGCGGGCAGCAAGAAGTCAAATTGCGTCTGAGACACACCGGTTAAGGCTTTCATCTGCCGATCATCTCGGATAACCAATGACCTGGCTGGGCTCCCTCCATCGTTTGGGGGAGGATAGCCTACCTCATTAACTATTGGGGAACAACCCTAATATATTTCCACTACATGCGGCTATCGGTGTGCTCATCTCATGAATGGTCTCTATGATCTTGGTTAGGCCGGCTTTGCCGCGACCTCTTGGTCAGAGGGTGTTTCCCGTTTTGGTGGACACGGGATCACCCGCTGTTCACTCTGACGCTCTTTGGATTTAAGATCACGATAGATGGCGTCTAAATCGTAGTTGAATTGTTTCGCATAAGTATCCCTTGCTCTACGAACCTCTTCCACGATTGGGTCTTGCCAGACCATATCAGGCCTCCAACAACTCTTCAGGTGTGCAAATGATAATGGGCTCATAGCCCTTCTCTTGACAGATGTGATCGATCTGGTGACGCAGTGATGCATTAGCGAGGTGTTTGCAGTTCCATGTCAACAGATAATCTACTTGGTTGGTGACGGCAATTGCAATATGGAGGGCATCAACCTCTGCGCGTTCTGGCAAAGGACCGGGATGGATTAAGTCTTTTGCCAATATCTCGGATTGTGTCGCGGAATGGTGAGAAGGCGTACGCCATCCGACATGACAATGTGTTTCCCTTGCCGGACAATGTGAAAGCCTGTCTTCTCCAATGCCCGGACGGCGTGCTGATGATTAATCCCAGGCCGCTTCGGTATGTTTACACCACGACATCCACTTCTCGTATCTCGGCGTCAGGCGTGTCTTGAAGTAACGCTTCAACAGCGGCAAGATACTCCCGAATGGCATCCTGGATGTTTTCAATCGTCTCTGCTTCGGTAGCGCCCTGCGACCAACGACCCGGGAGACCAGGGCAGGAAACACTGTATCCTTCTTCAGATTTCTGCAGGACAATTTTGTATCTCATTATTCTTCTTCCTTACTCTTGCTCGTCTTACTCTTGCTAGAAGTTATCAACTGTATAGACTATTTCACGGTGTCCCACGGCCTAACCACCCTCTGCCCGTTGAACGCATAGCTTACCACAATTCACGCAGCCTGACATGGTCGTGTGCATCAGGATCCCAAATGGGACTGGCTGATTCTGGACGGTCTCGGACGCGAGTGGTACTATGTTTTCGACACGCTCTTGACGCCGGAACGTGACACCATGCATCGGTTGTTCATTCTCGACGACCGTATCGAGATCCATACGCCTGGACGTGCACCCAACACCGTGGATGAAACGGCCATGCGGGCCGACGTACACGTGGTGCGCAACCCGCATATCTACACGCGCCTGGCCGATGCCGGCCTCGTCACCCGAGCTGGTAGCGGCATCCGGCGTATGATTCGCCTCATGCGCGAAGCGACCGGTGCAGATATTGGTATTGACCTGCGAGACTTCGAGGTTCTGCTGACCCTGCCGCGGCGGCCTGCCGCCTGATCGCATTCTCTGTCTGAGACCGTCACGATTCTCCAAATTGACAATCCGGAGTGGTTTGCTACAGTGCCTGGCATGGTGTAGAACATCGATGAGCATTCGGCACGCACAAGGAAAACCATATGGTGCAGATGACAGGTAGCGAAGCGATGGTTGCAGCCCTGCGGCACGAAGGTGTGGACGTCGTGTTTGGCCTGCCGGGGGTGCAGATCATGTCGATCTACGATGCCTTCCATGGGCAAGCGGATATGCGCTTATTGACCGCGCGGCACGAGCAGACTGCGGCCTACATGGCCGATGGCTATGCCCGCGTGACCGGGAAACCGGGGGTGGCCCTGGTGGTGCCGGGGCCGGGGGTGCAAAATGCGAGTGCGGCGCTAGGCACGGCGTATGCCGCTTCCTCACCCGTGCTGCTACTGGCCGGTCAGATCGAGAGTTATAACGTCGGGCGGGACCGTGGCGCCTTACATGAGATCAACGACCAGCTGGATATCGTACGGCCGGTGACCAAATGGTGTCAGCGTGTTGACGAAGTCCCGGCCATTCCCGGCGCCATTCGGGAAGCGATGCGGCAGATGCGTACGGGCCGTCCACGGCCAACGGAAGTCGAAGTGGCGCCCGACGTGTTGGCGCACACCGCAGACGTGCGTTTCGCACCCACAGATCAACCTGAACCGAAGGCGCCGGATTGGGAGCCGGTACGGCAGGCGGCGGCGTTGCTCCGGAGCGCTCAAAAGCCGATGATTTGGGCCGGAGGTGGCGTAGGATGGGCGCAGGCATCGCGAGAACTCGTGGCCCTGGCCGAAGCGTTGGGCGCTCCGGTCGCGACGACCAACGAAGGCAAAGGCGCGATTCCCGAAGATCATCCCTTGGCGCTTGGGGTCTGCTCTTATGGACACGGAACGCCAAGTTGGGCCGCTCCCAAAGCGGACGTGATCCTGGCTGTGGGAACGCGCATGACGTCCCAGATGATGGGCCTGACCGCGCCGCGTGCGCCGCAAAAGCTGATTCATCTCGACGTCGATCCCACGGTGCTGGGCAAAAACTATCCCGTTGAGGTGGGGCTGATTGCGGATGCCCGCATGGGGCTGCAGGCGTTGCTCGAAGAGGTGCGGCACGAGACGCCCGAGCCGCGCTGGCCGGACGCGGAGTTGCACGACATGCGCCAATTGCAGGAGCAGTGGTTGCAAGAGAAAGCCCCCAATCAGTGTGCCATCATCCGACGTATGCAAGGCGTGTTGCCTGACGATACAGTCCTGGTCAGCGGCATTACCAATGTGGCGTACTGGAGTTATTTTGACTATTGCGTGCGGCAGCCGCGCAGCTATATTACCTCCTCCTATTTTGCCACGCTCGGCCACAGCTTCCCCGTGGCGCTGGGCGCCAAAGTTGGAGCGCCGGAGCGCCCAGTCGTCGCCTTGACCGGGGATGGGGGTTTTATGTATGCCTTGCCGGAATTGGCGACCGCCGTGCACTATGACATCGGGGTGGTGGTGGTCGTATTTGTCGATAACGCCCTGGGGGCGTCGAAACATGACCAGCGTACACGGTTTCAGGGCCGTATGGTCGGTACGGAACTCTACAACCCGAGTTTTGCCGAGGTGGCCGAGGTCTTTGGGGCACGCGGCATCCGCAGCGAACCGGAACACCTCGATCGCGCCTTGCAAGAAGCGCTGGAGGTGGGCCGGCCGACGGTGATCGAGGTGCCCATCCCCACCTGGGCGCCACCGTTTCAGATTGCGCCCAGGCAGGACTGAGAAGGTGTTGTAAAATTTAACATATGTCTTGACTTCCGGAGGCATGGATACGGTTTATTCGATTCAGGTAGGTCAAAGGTCTGCATGCTTATGCAACGACGCCGGCGTCTCACTCCTGCGGGCTATGTAGGCTGTGTACTGCTCGCCCTGCTCTGCTTCAGTGCCTGCTTCGCCTCCTGGCTGACCTCGTACGATCCGCACACACAGACGCTGGCCGAAGGATTGCGCACACCGTCGTGGCGACATCCTTGCGGCCAGGATAAGCTCGGACGTGATCTCTGCGCCCGCTTATTCTATGGCGCGCGCATCTCGCTCCTGGTCGGTGCGGTAAGTGTCGCCGTCACTCTCTGTCTGGGCACGGCTGTTGGCGCGTTTGCAGGATATCGGGGCGGACTGCCGGACGAGCTGCTCATGCGCCTGACCGATATGTTTCTAGCCTTTCCCGGTATTCTGTTGGCGCTGGCCCTGATGGCGATTCTTGGCCCCAGCGTGACCAATGTCATTCTCGCCTTGTGTATGGTGGGCTGGGTTGGCTACGCCCGTCTCACACGCGGGCTGGTCTTGGTCGCGCGCGCGATGGAATATATCACCGCGGCGCGCGCGACCGGCGCTACCTCCACGTACATCCTCCTCTGGCATATTGTGCCCAATATTGCCGGACCTCTCGTGGTGCAGGCGACCTTTAGCCTGGCGGGCGTCATTGTCGCGGAGGCGGGGTTGAGTTTCCTCGGCCTGGGGGTGCAGCCGCCCACGCCAAGTTGGGGTGCGATGCTCAACGAAGGACGTGTATTCCTGGTTCTGGCGCCCCATCTGACGATCTTTCCGGGCGTGGCGATCATGCTGGCGGTCTTGGGATGCAATCTTCTGGGCGATGGATTACGTGATCTACTCGACCCACGCCGACACGTCGCCTGATGTGGGCATCCACGTCTTTACTTACGCCCCTTAAAGAACGGCAGTTTGAAGCTTTTGAGCACGTTCTGCGACGCATCGGCCACTTCGGCAGGCCAGAGCGTTTTGCGTCGCCGCACGCCCCAGGTGTCTTTGTGCACCAAATGACAGGCCCGGTATTGCGTGGTCTCAGAGTAGGGGAGGCGATCATACAGCGCCTGCGCCTGTGGCACATGGGGGAGGGGATCAAACGTGCGATGAATGTGGCAGCTCTGGCAATACTCCGTGATGACACGATTGCTTTCGCCTGGTGCTAACTTCCCTTTCAGAGCTTCTTCCAGGGGTTTCGGCTGGCAGGCCGTGAGACTGAGGAGAGCACACAACAGGCTCAATAAGCAAGCTTGACGCGCGAGAAACCTCTTGGGCTAGGATGGGGGGAACGATGCGAGAAGAAGAGCGGGAGACGGGATTTGAACCCGCGACCTTCAGCTTGGGAAGCTGACACTCTACCACTGAGTTACTCCCGCTCTGCTGTCTGTTGTACGATACAGAACTTTCGCGCGGCTGTCAACTGTCGCTGGCTTGTTGGTCAAGTTTTGGGGGTGGCATGGGCTGACGCGATCATGAGCAGCGGGACGGTTCACGCCACATCTTGACTGGGGGTCACGCCCGAGGCCGGGCCGATGGGCCGTGATCGGCACCGCGGCAAGGAAGAATCACGGCCCATCGGCCCGGCTAACCAGAATGGCCTTAAGTTAAGCCAACTCCTTTCTTGATGAAGCAGTTACGCCGATTGCCTGAGACCGACTCTCCTGTCAT
>CBCXVS010000155.1:0-17763 GCA_965178525.1 uncultured bacterium
GACCTGGCTGGGCTCCCTCCATCGTTTGGGGGAGGATAGCCTACCTCATTAACTATTGGGGAACAACCCTATTGCGTTTCTCGCCGGGTTGCAGACGGTTCCACAGGATATGTACGATGCCGGCGCTATTGATGGGGCCAATGGTTGGCAGCGCTTCTGGAACATCACATTGCCCATGATCAAACCCATTGTGGTGGTGGTGGTGGTGTTCTCTATTGTGGTCACATTCGCCGATTTTCAGCTGGTCTACGTGCTGACGCGAGGCGGCCCCTACAACAGCACACATCTCTTTGCCACGCTGGCCTACCAGCTGGGGATGCAGTCCGGGAATCTGGGAGAGGGGGCTGCGATTGCGCTGTTCATGCTACCCTTCCTGGCGGTGTTGATCCTGTGGCAGTTGTTGTATCTGCGCAAGGAGGAAAGCGCCTGATACGAATGCGGAATGCGGAATGCGGAATGCGGAATGGAAAAAGGGGGAGGTTCATGCCATAAGCCGTATCTGGGCGGGAAGAAATGAGGATGAGGAGGGGGGACAACATGCAGACACCGGGCAGTGATCGGGCAGCCGTCAGGGACGCGGGGCTGACGCGGCGGGATTTTGTCAAGGCGGCTAGCGGGACCGGTTTGACTCTGGCGGCTGGCGCTGGCTTGAATCTGTTCGCGGGGAAAGCGCCGGCCGTGGCGCAAGACCGTGAGTTGCACATTTTGGAGTGGAGCAGTTTCGTCAAACCGGCCGACGTCGAAGTCGACCGCCAGGCGGCGGAATTCGGTAAGCAAGAGGGTATCAAAGTCCGGGTCGAACACATCAACGCCAACGACCTGAGTGCCCGGGCCACGGCCGCCGTGGAAAGTGGCACCGGGCCGGATATCATTCGTCTGCTCAGCAACGGGCCGCACCTGTATGCCAAAGGTTTGATCGACCATGGCGACTTGATCCAAGAGGTCGGTGGCGAGGACATCTGGAAGCCACTGCGAGATGCGGTCTACGTCGATGGGGTCTACCGCGGGGTGCCGTACAACGGCGGTGGGGGGGCCTATGTCTATCGCCGAGATATCTTCGATGAAGCCGGGGTGTCCCCCCCGCAAACTTGGGACGAGATGATGGAAGTCGGCGCCAAAGTCAAGGATCTGGGGTATCCCATTGGCCAGTCCCTGGCACACTCCTTTGGCGATCCGCCAGGCTTCTGCTATACCTTCCTGTGGTCCTTTGGCGGCGCGCTGATAGATGAGAAGGCCAAGGTGGCCATCGACAGCCAGGGCACTCGGGACTCCATCAAATTTTTGCAAGAGTTCTGGAAGGCGGCCTGCGACGAAGGTGGTTTGGCCTGGGACGACACCAGTAACAATCGGGCCTTCCTCGGCGAGACCATTTCCTGCACCTTGAACGGGGCCAGTATTTACTTCGTGGCCAAGCGTAACTGGACGAAGAAGAAAAATCCCTTCGTATGGAAGCTGCACCACTTCCTCAGTCCTGCTGGACCAGCGGGTCGCTTCCACACCTTCACAGCGCAAAACAGCTGTGTTATGACCCACTCCAAGGTGCAGACGGTGGCCAAGAACTATATCCGTTTTATCCATAAGGACGAAAACTTCGAGAAGTTCTTCGTGATCAACAACGGCTACATCAAGGGCATCGTCCCAAAGTGGCAGGAGCACGAAATGTGGTCGTATGATCCGGCTCTGACGCCGTATCGGGATCTGGCCACGTATGGGCAACACTACGGCTATCCGGGGCCCTATGACCGGCGTGCTTCGGCGGCCTGGGCGAAGTACATTCTCGTCGACCTCTATGCCCGCGCGGTCAAAGGCGAATCTGCCGACAGTGTGATCAAATGGGCCGAAGGCGAATTGAAAAATATTTATGGCTGATGAGGAGCTGTTAGCTGTTAGCTGTTAGCTGTTAGCTTCATGTCGGGTGAACGTCGTTCACCCGACATGAACGGATCGAAGCCACAAGTGGTACATCCATTATGGAAATCCGAGTTGGTGAAACCTATATCAAGCGTTTGATAGTGTTTTATATCCCGCTTTTTATGTTTCTCGTGGCGATGCTGTTTCCGTTCTATTGGATGCTTATCACCTCGATTAAGACGAACGATGAATTGTACAATGTGCGCAACGTGCCTTTTATCGTCAAAGACCCCACGATAGAGCACTGGACGTATCTCTTCCAAGAGACCCTCTTCGGGCGCTGGGCCCTTAATACGTTCTGGATTGCCACCGCCACCACCATCCTGTCTCTGTTTTGCGGCGTGCTGGCAGCCTATTCGCTGTCACGGCTGAGATTTACTGGCTCCACCGCTATTGGGGTGTCGATTTTCGTCACCTATCTGGTGCCGCCGACGCTCTTGTTCATCCCTCTGGCCAATGTCGTGGCTAACCTGAAGCTGGTTGACACCTCCTGGTCGCTGATTCTCACCTATCCTACCATCCTGGTGCCGTTTTCCACCTGGCTACTGATGGGGTATTTCAAGACCATCCCGAAGGAATTAGAAGAGTGTGCCCGTATTGACGGCGCCAGTCGCGTCCAGGCCATGGTGCGGATTGTCCTGCCCTTGGCCGCGCCAGGCATCCTCTCCGCCGGGATTTTTGCCTTTACCCTGTCCTGGAACGAGTTCCTCTATGCGCTGGTCTTTCTCTCGTCTCCCTTACAGAAAACCATTCCGATAGGGGTCGTGAGTGAATTGATCAAGGGTGACGTCTACTACTGGGGCTCCCTCATGGCGGGCGCCCTGTTCGGCTCGGTACCGGTGGCCGTGGTGTACTCGTTCTTTGTGGAGTACTACGTCTCGGGGATGACGGGGGCTGTCAAAGAGTAGATGTGCCTACTCCTCGAATGTGGGGCAAAAAAACGTAGACAGCCAGACAACCCCGCGCCTCAGTTCGCGCGCCAGGCCACCCACTGTGGCGAATAACACGCGGCTCCATGGCCGGGCAGCTCACGATCATCTTGGCCATTGACACCGACAATACGGCGATCCCGAACGCCAGCCTGCACGCGTGTGTACATGATGGACTGGCCATCCGGCGACCAGGTCGGCGCCTCCTCGATCGTACGGTCGCCTTGGGTGACACGCCGGAGGTCGGCGCCATCAGAGTGGATCGTATAGATTTCCATGTTCTGATCCGGCCCGCGTCCAATGAAGGCAATCAACTCGCCCTGAGGCGCCCAGACAGCTGAGGAGTTGTAGAAGCCTTCAGCCGTCAGGCGGGTCGGTGGCTGGCCGTTGACGTCTGTGAGGTAGATTTGCGACGAGCCACTCCGATTCGAGGTGAAGACTAGGCGTTTGCTATCGGGCGCAAAGCTGGGGGAAATATCAATACCCGTGTGCAAGGTTAGCCGGCGCAGGTGCCGGCGTTGCGTATCATAGAGAAAAATATCGCTATTGCCATCCTCGCTCTTACTCAACACCAAATAACGCCCATTCGGTGACCAAGAACCTGGCAGAGCAAAACCGGGACGTAAGGTCAGACGCTCATCTTTGGCATGCGTGAGATGGCGGAGATAGATGGAGGGCGTGCCCTCGCGATACGACGTGTAGGCCAGGACCGTCCTATCTGGCGAGAGTGTGGGCGCGAGATTTAAGGCCCCATCGGCAACGAGCCGCTTCCGGACATGGCCCGCCGCATCCATGAGGATAATATCACGTCCCCGGTGTCCAGGCGGACGCGCCGTCACACATAGCACGGATGTCGTCGCATCCCGGGGCTCTGCGGCAACTTCTGAAGCGACACCAGCCAGCATGAGAGGTTCCGGTTTCGGCTTTATCCCATTGCCATTCGTGCCATTGCCAGAGAACTCGTGGTCATCGTCTCCGGCTGTATACGCCATGGGATCAGTAGATGCCAATAAGGTCTGCGCCGACGGTGTCGCAAGCCTTGCAGGCGTTCGCGTTGCGTCAGCGTCATGCCGGGCGTCAGACCTCACATGCTCGGCAGCCACCGAGGCAGTCGGCGGACGTTTCCATGCCCGACCGATTTGCGGTGCGCCAACGTACAACCCCACCATCAACGTGGCGCCGGCAAGCCCCACGATGCCCCATCGGAAGATGAACCTGGCTGGCCGGCCCTCAAAGTCGTTGAGCACCTGCCGGACGACCTGCACGGAAATCGGCGTTTGCTGCTGAAATACGGCCGCGCCCAAGGCCTCACTACACAAGTAATCGAGCATGCCGGGGTTGCCCCTGGCGTAGCGCACAATCCGCTTCAGCGCCCTACGCGTAAAGAGCTGTGCCGGCCGATGGGCAACGCCGGCAATGCGATACCGTACATAGGCGAGACTCTCTCTGGCCGTCAACGGCCTCAGTGTGGCGCATATACCAATGCCCTGCTGGAGTTGGGGTGACGCGGAGCGTTGCAGATGGCGTTCCCATTCCGGCGTCGCCAGCAAAATAATCTGCAGCAGCTTCCCTGCCTCATCCTCCATCTCCATCAATACCAACAGATGTTCCAACGTCGGTATGGAGATATGTTCCGCATCATCGAGAATGAGCACCACTTTGCCGCCCTGCTCGTGCTCCCGGACGAGCGCGGCGTGGAGTTGCTGCAAGGTGGTCTCAAGCTCATCATGATGAACGGCCACATCGTAGTGTTGACAGACATGTTCGAGAATCGCGGCAAAGGTGCAATTCGTCCCGGAGAACACGATCACTCGGATCGTTTGTTGAACCCGTTGCTCCAAATAGGCACGCAGGAGTGTCGTCTTCCCCATTCCCCGCTCACCCAGAAGCGCCATGAGCCCTTTGCGTCCTTCGATACCATAAATCATGGCCTGCAACGCATTCTGCTGCCCCCGGCTCCAAAACAACCGATGGCATGCAGGGGCGGTGGCAAAAGGATGGCTGTCGAGGTGAAAAAAGGAGAGATCCATAGCGGCAAAAGCCTCTACAACTTCTATGTTGCTCACGCTTTATTGTGTAGGCAAGATTCCTACAGAGTGCACTGCGGAACCAAGATGAACATCTATAGATTAATCGGTGTCTCTCAGTGGTGTCAAGCAATAATAGGGAAGGTATCAAGAAGAAAAGCCGATTCGGGCAAATTCGCACAGACTATCGCCGGATAGCTGCCAAGCACAGCCATGCATCAAAGCACGAACTCGGCATCACATAGGGCCAGAATTCTCACTGGGCCGCATGAAAGCTATCCTGAATCCTCACTTGGTGTCGCTCCGTCCGATCGGCGCCCGGCAACGCACGTGCACATCACAGAGACCGTGGCATCGTTCGCCATGTCTCATGGCCCGCCAGATCCGCAACTGCACGGTTGGCAGGACGGCATATCTGACGTACCATACATAGGCAAAGAGACCGACGGACACCTGGCATCAACCCAGCCACACATCGTATGCCACACATCGTATGAAGGATATTGACATGACGGAGATCAAAGATTTCTTTCTGGCTGTGTATCTCTCAGCTATGGGGGAAGAACTTCACGACCTGCAAGTAGAGCCTGGGGAAATTTTCGCGTTTACCGAGTCTCCTTCCTTACAGACCCACATCGCAGCATACCGTGCCGATACGGCTCTGGTCAACCCCAAAATCTTCGCTCGTGAGATTATGAAACTGCGTCAGCGGCTGCAACAACGTTACAAGGAAACGACATGTTAAGTGCTGCACCCCGCCATTCAGGTAACGATATCGCAAGCCGTATAAAGATGTTCTGCAAATGATGTCCCTTTTGACATAGAGCGGTATTCAGTGGGGCTGCGAGACCTCAAGACGAGGCGTAACATGATGGCGCCAGAGGACCGGCAGCCCCATCATGGCGTGCAGCGGCTCGGGGCGGCCAGCGTCACGCCAACCTCGGAAACGCCGCATGACAGCGCTGGCGCGGCTCTGCTATATGTTGCTGGAGTTGACGGGTGCCGCGCCGGATGGCTTGTGGCGCTCGTGCGTGTCCAGGCGCAGCGCTTGCAGACGCCACAGCTCATTCTTTGTCCGCGTTTTGACGAGGTATTGCGCCTGCGCCCGACGCCGGCCGTGATGGCGGTGGATATTCCGATTGGCCTTCTCACGACGCCCCAACCGGGCGGGCGTGTCTGCGACCGCCAGGCGCGCAGCTTACTTCAGCGCCGAGCCAGCAGCGTGTTTAGCCCACCGATCCGATGCCTGCTGCACGCCACACACTACGACCAAGTCCGCGCCCGCGGCATGAGCCGGCAGGCATTTGGCATCCTGCCGAAAATCCGTGAAGTCGATCAGCTCATGACCCCCGCGCGTCAACACACGGTGTTTGAAGCCCATCCCGAGCTTGCCTTTACATCGCTGACGGGCGCCCCAATGCCGGCCAACAAAAGGACGCCAGCGGGGCGTGAGGCGCGCCTGCACGCGCTTACACGAGCACCCGGCCCACAATTTCCCAACCTCCGCCAGGTTGTGGCCCAGACGCTTGCTAGTTTCAGGCGCACACAGGCGGCCTCTGATGACCTCCTTGATGCATGTGTCCTGGCGTGGACAGCCCAGCGCATTGCCACGGGGGACGCCAATCATGTCCCCGCCGTGCCCCCGGTCGATGCCCGAGGGTTGCGTATGGAAATTTGGTATTGATCCGCGCTGCCCAGGCACTCCCCACTTCTTTTCGCGGCTCATGCATGGCGCAGCAGATGCCGCAGCGCTCCGTCCAGGTCGGGACAACGAAACGCATACAGGCTCTGCACAAGCCGCGCCGGTTCCACCCGCGTGCTAGAGAGCAACAGCGCATCGGCCATCTCTCCGAACATGGCACGCGCCGCAGGGGCCGGCATGGGAAATAGCGTCGGCCGTTTCAGCACACGCCCAAGCGTTTTGGTGAATTCCCGATTCGTTACCGGATGCGGCGCCACTGCATTCACCGGACCTTGCAACGTCTCGGTGACCAGCACGTGGTTGATGGCCCCGGCTACGTCATCGAGCGCAATCCAACTCATATATTGTCGACCATCCCCAATGATACCCCCCCCCCCCAACTTGAATGGCGTCAGCATCTTGCCCAAGGCGCCGCCGGCTGGCGTCAGCACCACCCCAATCCGGAGGTGGACGACACGAATGCCGCGTGCCTCCGCAGGAGCCGTCGCCGCTTCCCACGCCCGGCAGACATCCGCCAAAAAATCCGTGCCGGGACGGCTCTCCTCCCGCATGACCTGCTCCCCCCGGCTACCGTAGTAGCCAATGGCCGAAGCACTAACCAACACTTTCGGTGGCTCGACAAGCTGCGCCAGCGCCTCGCATAACACCCGCGTGCCCTGCACTCGGCTGTCCCGAATACGGGCCTTTTTCGTCGGCGTCCAGCGACCCGTGGCAATATTTTCTCCCGCCAAATGTACAACGGCGTCGAGCCCTTCAAGCCCCGGCGTGGCCACACTCTTGGCAGCCGGATCCCAGTGGACTTCGGCCTTTCCCGGTTGTGGCGCCGTGCGTACCAGACGCCTCACCTGGCGCCCTTCCGACGTCAGAGAGGCCACCACAGCGACGCCAATGAGCCCGGTCGATCCCGTGACGAGGACGTTCATGGACTTTCTCTCTCTACAATAACAACCTGGCCTAATATCTGACAATAGGTGCTGGCGAGCATACCCGGCTGTCAGACATGGCCAATCCGAGCCGACTTTTCCTTTCGAGACATATATTGACAAAACATCAACAAGTTATATGATTGGCCACGTGAGAAGCGCCCTACGAAGCCAACGCCTCAGGCTGTAGAACGCTGAGATATCATGTTACCTAAGGAAACCAAGGTTATGGCGGCTCGTATCCATCAATTAGAACAGCTGCAATTCATTCCGCGCCCCCGCGACGAAGTCCTCGCCTTTTTTGCCGAGGCGGCGAATCTTGAAATGCTCACGCCCGCGTTCTTGCGATTTCGCATCCTCACCCCCCAGCCGATCACCATGGGGCCCGGCACCCTGATCGACTACACGTTACAACTCTTACGTGTGCCCTTTCGCTGGCGCACACGCATCGAGACCTTCGAACCGCCCCAGCGCTTTACCGATGTACAGCTCTCAGGTCCGTATCACCACTGGCATCATCTACACGAGTTCTACGAGACGCCCGGTGGCGCCCTTGTCCTCGACCTCGTCGATTACGCGCTCCCATTCGGTCTCCTCGGGACCTTGGCTCATGGGTGCTTCGTCCGCCACGCGCTCGATCGCATCTTTCATTACCGCTACCAACGCTTGACGACGCTTTTCCCATCCCCCGGCGCAGACTCTCTGCCCCCATAGACGCCAAGTTACTGAATGGCCCTATTCGTCAGCCCATCAGGCTTGAAACTCGGGCATAGAGCATATATACTTACTGAACTTTTTTCAATTCTTTTTAACAAAATTTTAACAATAATAGGGTTGTTCCCCAATAGTTAATGAGGTAGGCTATCCTCCCCCAAACGATGGAGGGAGCCCAGCCAGGTCATTGGTTATCCGAGATGATCGTCAGATGAAAGCCTTAACCGGTGTGTCTCAGACGCAATTTGACTTCTTGCTGCCCGCCTTCAGCCACGTCTATCAACAGGCTCAGCAAAAACGCTATGAGGAGGGTGTCCAAGCTGGCAAACGCAGCCGAAAGCCGGGTGCAGGTATCAAAGGCAAATTACCCACTCTGTCAGACAAACTCCTGTTCGTTCTATATTATTACAAGACGTATCCGACGTTTGATGTTCTTGGTGCACAATTTGGTATGGTACGTTCGAAAGCGAATGAAAATCTCCATAAGCTCTCTCCCATCCTGTATGACACGTTAGTGCAGTTAGACCTCATGCCTTATCGAGAGTTGAAGACCCCAGAGTCGTTGAGGGAGGCGTTGTCAGGTGTGGATCAACTGATTATTGATGCGACTGAAAGAAGCTATCGCCGGTCACAAGATGAGACGACCCAACGTGAACACTATAGTGGTAAAAAAAAGCCATACGCTGAAAAATACAGTGATGTCGATGCCGGATAAATGGATCGTCTTTCTGGGCCGTACGTTTAGTGGTCACAACCATGATTACAGCATGTTAAAACAAGAGTTCCCACCGGACTTAGACCGGTTTAGTGACGTAGAAGTTTGGGTGCACCTGGGTTATCAGGGGATTCAGTCGGACTACAAAGGCGAAATGCTTGAGATTCCACACAAGAAACCCCGGAAGAGCAAGACGAATCCGACTCCAGAATTGACGGCGGAGCAGCAGGCGGCGAATTATGCCGTGAGTCAAGTTCGCATCTTGATCGAACATGCCATCGGCGGTATGAAGCGTTTCAACATTTTGGTGCAGCGTTTCCGCAACCGCAAAGATCACTTTGAGGATGATTCGGTGGGCATCTGGGCTGGGCTAGGGAACCTGATCTTATGCTATTGAGGAACAACTCTATTTAATAAAATTTTATACAAGCAACAGGAGCTGTACACAGAACCATGGTAGACGGATTCTGGAACGCACTTCCCTAGCCGTTTTTTGTCCTGGCTCCGCTCGCCGACGTCACGGACGCAGCCTTTCGGCGCATTATTGCCACCTACGGCAAGCCCCACGCGCTCTGGACCGAATTTACCTCCGCTCACGGCCTCTGCTCACCGCACCGAGACGTGCTGTTGCGCAATCTGCTCTACACGGCAGCAGAACGTCCCATTGTCGCCCAATTGTGGGGCGCGGATCCCGTCACCATGGAACAGGCGGCGGCACTCGTGGCCGCGCTCGGCTTTGACGGGCTCGACCTCAATATGGGATGTCCCGATCGCAACGTGGAAAAACGAGGCGCCGGGGCCGCGCTCTGCCAGCATCCGGCACGGGCCCAAGCCCTGATTCGCGCGGCCAAACAGGGGGTAGGCGCACGGCCCGTGTCGGTCAAGATTCGTATTGGCTACGCCCGTAACGATATCGAGACCTGGCTTCCGGCCCTGCTCGAAGCGGAGCCAGCAGCCATCACGATTCATGCCCGGACGCGTCAAGAAAAATCCGACGTGCCAGCCCATTGGGATGTCGTGGCGCGAGCGGTCGAGATACGGCACGCGCTGGGTAGCGCCACCCGCATTGTCGGGAATGGGGACGTGCAAGACGTGGCCGAGGCGCGGCGGAAAGTCCGGGCGACAGGCGTCGATGGCGTCATGCTGGGGCGGGCCATCTTTGGGAATCCATGGCTCTTCCACGCGCATCGGCAACGTCACATGCTCCCTATCGCCGAACGCTTGCGCGTCTTGGCCGAACATACCGCGTTGTTCGAAACGCTCTTAGGGGACATCAAGCCGCTGGCGCACATGAAAAAGCATTACAAGGCTTATGTCACGGGATTTGACGGTGCCGACCGCCTCCGCATGCGGCTCATGGCCACACACTCAGCAGCCGACGTAGCGGCGGTTATCGCCGCTCACGCCAGGACTGAGGGCTGATGGATTGACGTCACCTCGCGGCGGTTAATCAACCGGAATTTTTTCGCTGCTCGGTGGCACCTTACCCTCCACCCGGGCCAGGCGCATTTCCACGACCTCCAAAAATCCCTTCAGCACTTCGGTCTGGGCACGCAACAGATGCTTGCGCATGATGCGCCACGAGGCGCATTCCCGCTGCAGGGCTCGCCCCAAACTGACGCTCATATCGGCCGTCAATTGTTGCCAAGAATTAGGGGACGTATTGGGTTCGCTCATAATACCACCTCTTCGGCAAACCGGACGGCCAAATGACTTCCGTCCAGCCTGGCTCCAGCCGTTTTGAGACGCGCCACGGCCCGTGGCAACGGCACATAGCGTTTAAAACTACCGACCCGAATCACCAAATTGTCCTGCTGGCGCGTGAGGTCGATCTCGTCCTTCTGCACAAACGGCAGGGCCATGTCTAAGCGGTACGCCGTTCCTTCTTTGGTAAAGGTGTACGCGGGCGCCTCAAGATAACACTGCATCGGGTCCGCGTCACCATACAGCGTCTGCGCCACTTCCTGCAGCCGATCCAGGCCGATGACTTCCTGCGCAAACAACGGCAGCGTGGCCACCGGCACGGGCTGGAAATAGTCACGGATTTCCGCGGCATACGTGGCCTGCATGGCAGCCCAGCGGGAAAAATACCCCGCTTCGTCAGGAAAGACTCGGTTGATGATGACCTAGTCGGTGGTCATGCCGTACAAGGTGAAATACATATAGGCCCGCTGGGTCTCGCGGACCACCATTTTTTCTGCATTGGTCACCAGCCGTACGGTCGTGGTGCGCGGGTCGATCAGCACCGTCTCAATCCCTTCCAGGCGTTTGAATAGACGCTGGATGGCGGCAAAATAGCTCTCGTCGGGCAGGGGTACATCGGTCAACATTTTGACCACCGGACGCGCCGCCCGCACGACGCTGCGCTCGATGCCGAAAATCTTGCGCATATACCACTCCAGCGTCGTGGGCATGCTGACAAAGCGCAGCGATTCCCCCGTGGGCGCACAATCGACGATGAGCGCATCGTACGTGTTGTCTATGATGTACTGGTTCAGATACAGCAGGGTGATGACATCTTCCATGCCCGGAATGATCGCCAGCTCTTCCGCCGCCACCGTCGACAATCCCGTCGAGGTGAACATCAACGCGAGATAGCGGTAGACATCGCCCCAGTAGCGCTCGACATCTTCCTGCACATCGATTTCCTGTATATCTAGATGGTCTGCGACGCGCGTCGGCAATCCCTTGTTTTGGTCGAATAGGCTGCGATCAAGATCAAACGCGTCGGACAGGCTGTGGGCCACGTCAAAGGAAATCACTAAGGTGCGATGGCCGCGCTTGGCTGCCGCCAGGCCCGTGGCTGCCGCAACCGTGGTTTTGCCCACGCCGCCTTTCCCGGAAATCAGCAGAATACGTACCATGATGGTGCTCAATCTAGATGGCCGTCAAGATGGATCGGTAGCGGTTTGATATGTACACCTATCCTACTTATACCATAATAGACTGTCAATACAACCAGATATCAACACCCCCAGAAACCACCCGCGCCAGACACACCTGTTCCCTTCGCGTCCTTCGCGGATCCGGTTTTCATCCTCAGTCCCCAGTCCTTGTCCTCGTGGACACTATCCCAACGACACGATGCCCTCGCCCACCCGCGTCAGGCGATCCTGTACCAGCGGGTCGTGGCCGGGAATAATCAGTTCCGGCTTGTCGGCGAGTTCGCGAATGCGCTGAAATCCGTCGTACATGCCGGGAATATCGTGCAAGGTCAGAAAGGGGATGTTTTTCTCGATATTGTGATAGTAATGCGAGGCGTCCGACGCCAACACCGCCCGGCCTTCCTGGGTCTTCACGGTGACGATTTGCATACCGGCCGTGTGCCCCCCGACTTTATGCACCCCAATTCCGGGTAAAATGTCTTGCTCCCCGTCCACAAAAGCGAGCCGCCCCTCGTAGTTGTAACGCACCATGGCGACGACATCGTCGATCTCGATGGAGTGCCGGAACGCGGGCGTGCTCATGTGGCGCCCGGTATAAAAGCTCATCTCCGTATCTTGCACATAGAACGTCGCATTCGGAAAGAGGGCGTAATTGCCGACATGATCGTAGTGGAAATGGCTGACGATCACGTGCTTGACACGTGCACAGTCGATACCGATCTCCGCCAGGCCTTTGGACGGACAACGCAAAAACGTGCGGCCACGCCGGACGCCGACTTCTTCGGTAAAGCCGAGGTCGACAATCACGGTGCGGTCGCCATTGGTCACGGCCCAGACGAAATAATCCATCTCCATGGGCGTATTATGGTCATCGTGGTAGAAAAGCTCCGACGAATGGGTCTTGCGATGCGCGTATTGTACGGCATAGATGGTATACGGGGCAGGGCTCATGATCCGAACTCCTTTCTGTGAACGGCTGCGATGATCGCCAACGCATGGTCACTCGACGCGAGAGCAATGCAAAGGATCGTGGCGGCGGGCTGGCGCGTGAATAGGGATGAAGATTCGTGATATGCGGCAGCATCTGCCACGCAGAAACAGCAAGTGAGTACGTCAACACGTGGTATTTGCAAACTGCGTCTTTCGCCCTCACCAACCCATCGCAGGGGCGAGGGCGTTTAGACATGACATACCGCGTGCCAGACAACTAGGGCACATTCGGCACGGGAACTTTTTCCCCGCGTGTAGCGCGCTCTTCGACGACCTTATTGATGGCATTGACATAAGCCAATACACTCGCTTCCACCACATCCGTCGTGACGGCGCGGCCAATCACTTGGGTGCCATTGTCGCGCACTTTCACCGTCGCCTCACCCATGGCTTCCTGGCCTTCCGTGACCGAACGCACGCTATAGTCTTCGAGCTTCACCGCCATGTCGGTGATCGTATCCACCGCTTTATAGGCCGCATCCACCGGACCATCGCCATGCGATGTCGCTTCCCGCACGCCACCGCCCATACGCAAGCGCACGCTCGCCGTCGGCGTTTCGCCACTGACGCTGGCGAAGGAGAGATGCTCCAGCTTGAACGTCTCCGGCATGTGCACGACTTGGTCGTTCATGATGGCCCGCAGATCTTCGTCAAATACCTCTTTCTTGCGGTCGGCCACCTCGAGGAAGCGCTGATAGACGTTGTTGAGCTCTTCCTGCTCCAGGCTATAACCCAGCGCCTGCAACCGAAAACTCAGCGCGGCGCGCCCGGAACGCGCTGTCAAAATGATGTCGCTCGTTTCCAGGCCGATCAGCTCGGGGCTGATGATCTCGTAATTGCTGCGATCCTTGATAATGCCGTCCTGATGAATCCCGGAGGAATGCGCAAAGGCATTGCCGCCGACGATGGCCTTGTTGCGCGGAATCGGCATACCCATGCGATTCGAAATGAGTTGGCAAGTGCGATACAGCTCTTTGAGATTAATATCGGTGCGGGCATTATAATAATCCGGCCGCATATACAGGGCCATGATAATTTCTTCGAGTGAGGCATTGCCAGCCCGCTCGCCAATCCCGTTGAAACAGCCTTCGACCTGGCTGGCGCCGGCCCGGATGGCTTCGAGCGAATTGGCCACGCCCATGCCCAAGTCGTCGTGGCAATGCACGCTGATCTTGGCTTTGTCAATATTGGGAACGCGGTTCATCACGGCCAGGAACGTCTCGAACCACTCGCCCGGCACCGCATATCCTACGGTATCAGGGATATTGATGACCGTGGCGCCGGCTTTAATCACCTCTTCCAGCGTGCGGCTGAGGTAATCCAAATCCGCGCGCGATGCGTCCTCCGTGGAATACTCGACATCATCGCAGAAATTGCGCGCGAAACGCACGGAATCGACGCCCATCTGCAGGACGTCGTCTTTCGATTTGCGCATCTTGCGCTCCAGATGAATATTCGAGGCGCTCACCACAATATGAATCCGCGGCCGCTCCGCTGGCTTCACCGCTTCAGCCACGGCCTCGATATCCGACCGCACGCCACGCGCCAAGGCCGTAATCACGGGTCCACGAACCTGTTCGGCAATCTGTTTCACCGCGGCAAAATCCCCGGGGGAAGACGCCGCAAACCCGGCCTCGATCACATCGACGCCCGTGCGCGCCAACTGATACGCGATTTCTAGCTTCTCCGCCGCGTTCAAACTACAACCCGGCGACTGTTCGCCATCCCGCAGCGTCGTATCGAAAATATCTACCTTTCGCATGGAAGAACCTCCTTAATTTGTCTCTATCGTCGCATCATGGGCTACCAGCCATCGCCCATACCAGCCTGGTATCTGCTGTTGCCAAAGTCGAAGGTCACTGGGCAATGCCACCACCTCCCTTCCGACGCCCGATACTGCGTCTATGAAGGCAACCTGCACACGAAATGCGTTAAGCAAGAGATCACACACGTAGGGATGTGAGAGATGTCGAACCTGGACGGGAGACCTCTTGCTTCCTGCTGACTAGCGCGTGAGGAAGCTCGCGAGATCTCCCCGAAGAAGGACGAGAAGGAGAAGCTCGAACGCCACGAGCGGCAGAGTCCGGCGCCGACACGCACCAAAACCATGGCTGGCACGCATTCTGTGCGGCATGGTTGGACTCTCTGGGCCCATGGTATTGACGATCCTCCTTGGCTTAGCGCCTTATACGGGGATAACATTTATAAGGCAAGTTAAAAGGTTTATACAGCTCCTCGGAGGCGCTGTCAAGGACAAAATCTCCATATCGACAGCGCGTCTCATCTCACCATGCGCCAAGAGGCGTTGCACAGCGCGCCCGAGCGCACGCCAGTCGTCTCAGTCATCCGATTTGGTCGGTAAATAAACGGAGGTGGTACCGAGTTCAAGAAACCTCTACGGCGCTCCGATAGGGGCAAAAAAAGGCAATACGCACGTCAGCGTCGCATGCTCCACATGCTCCGGCCTCCCCTCGCATCCTTCTCCTTGCGACAAAAAAGCGGCGCTCTCCCCCAAAGAGGTGTACGATAGTCATGGAATACTCCGAAGCCGATATGCTCTCACTTTATTTGATGCCAAGGAATGAGAGGATGCCAGGGACATCTGAATCTTCTATGCTCGATGTGTTTAATACGCATTTCAGCCGCGCCGCCCAATACCAGAAGGTCGCACCGGACCTTCTGGAGCAGATCAAAGTCTGCAATAGCATGTATTTTATGCAATTTCCGGTGCGTATCCGCGGCGAAATCCAGCTCTTCCAAGCGTTCCGAGCCCAACATTCGAGCCACCGTTTGCCCACGAAGGGCGGCATCCGCTTCGCCCCTCATGTGGATCTGCACGGGGTCGCCGCACTCGCGGGCATTATGACCATCAAATGTGCGATTGTGAACGTACCCTTCGGGGGCGCCAAAGGTGGCATTGCGCTCAATCCGAAGGCATACAGCGTAGAGGAACTCGAACGCATTACCCGGCGCTATACCACGGAATTAATCCGCAAAGACTTTATTGGCCCGGGCGTCGATGTCCCGGCACCGGACATGGGCTCTGGCGAGCGTGAGATGGCCTGGGTCGCTGACATGTACAACATGGTGCATCCGAATGGTCTCGACAATCTTGCCTGTGTCACCGGCAAACCGGTCACGCTGGGCGGCATTCGCAGCCGGCGTGAGGCCACGGGACGCGGCGTGCTTTACGCCCTGCGCGAATTCTTCCGCCACCCGGACTTGCTCAAGACGACGGGGCTGACCGGAGATTTGGCGGGCAAACGCATCGTCGTGCAAGGGCTCGGCAACGTCGGGGGCCATTTCGCCCGTCTCGTATACGACGAAGACGACGCGGTCATCGTCGGCGTTGGCGAAGCGGACGGAACCCTCCATGCGCCCAACGGGCTGAACATTCACGACGTGTTGCAATGGCGGGCAGAGACCGGAAGTATCACCAATTTCCCGGATGCCAAAACGCTGGCGAGCCCACGGGCCTGCCTGGAATTGGACTGCGATATTTTGGTTCCGGCAGCACTTGAAAACCAACTGACCGGCGAGAATGCCGCGCGGGTGCAGGCGCCGCTCATCGCCGAAGCCGCCAACAGTCCGACGACCGCCGAGGCGGACGCGATCTTTCGCCAACGCGGCACAGTCGTCATCCCCGACGTGTATGCCAATGCCGGCGGTGTGACCGTGAGCTACTTCGAATGGGTCAAGAACCTGTCGCACATGCGTTTTGGCCGCATGGCCAAACGCGTCGGCATCCAAACCCAGCGCCGCATGATCACCGGGATCGAAGACCTCACGGGCCAGATCTTCCCCAGCACCGTCCGCGACGAAGTGTTACATGGCATCGACGAGCTCGAATTGGTTAATTCGGGCTTGGAAGAAACCATGGTTGAAGCCTTTCAAGAAATTGTGACGATTATGCATCAGCGCCACACCGATACTTTGCGCACCGCGGCATACATTTGTGGGCTTAACAAAATCGCCGCCGCCTACGAACAGCTCGGCATCTGGCCGTAACACGCGATGGCCCGCAACGGGCCATCGTATAGCCAAACCTGGCCTCCGACCCGCCGTCCATCGCTACCGTCCATCGCCAAGGCAGCATCCAATGTGCACAAGCCTTTCCTTCCGCCGTCCCTCCGGGAACCTTTTCTCGGTGATCGAGTTCCAGTAAGATAAAAGGCGCTAGCTCTCCTCAGACAGAGAGAACCATAGATTGTTGAGCCGCTGGCTTCGCCTCCAGTAAAAAGCTGTCAGCTATTAGCTCTCAGCTTAAAAAGGTGAATCGAGAATGTGTAGAGCGGTCTGGAGTATGGCCTCCTAGACTTGCTCTGATCAAGCATGTGCCAACGGCATGTCTTGCTTGGAGCTGACGGCTGATAGCTGACCGCTCTAAGCTATTCACAAGGAGCAATACGTGGAAATTCGGATGGGTAGTCTCCTGCGTGGGGCGCAGGAAGCAGAGGGCGTGACGATTATCATTGATGTCTTTCGCGCTTTCACCACAGCGGCGGTGGCGTTTGATCGCGGGGTGGGGAAGATCATTTTAGTCGCCGAAGTGGAGGAAGCGCTAGAGCTGCGCCGTCAAGGCAAAGGGCAGTGGTGCATGGGTGAGGTGGACGGCATGAGGCCGGAGGGGTTTGATTTTGGCAACTCCCCTTATGAATTGAGTCGAGTCGAGCACTTGGCTGGCGCCACCCTCATTCAGTCGACGCGTGCCGGGACGGTTGGTGTGGCCACGGCGGCCTGAGCCGACGCCATTTACTTGGGATCGTTTGTCACGGCCGCGGCGACTGTCCGGACCATCCTGGACAGCTATCCCGCGCTCGTCAGTATCGTCGCCATGGGCGTCGCCACGGCGCGGCGATCCGATGAAGACGAGCAATGCGCCCTCTATCTGGAATGGCCTCAAGTGAAGCTCTAACTGCATGTCGTGTCAACGGTTGACCCAACACATGAGGGGGTTTTGTCATGAG
>CBCXVS010000156.1:0-17585 GCA_965178525.1 uncultured bacterium
TGCCCTTTGGATCGGCCGTCGCTCATCACCATGACGGCACTGTGGTACTCGCCCATGCGATCCTCGTACGGCTCTAGGGCGGCCAGGGCCAGGGCCGTGGCGGCATACATATTCGTCCCCCCACCGGGTGCTTTCCGGTCGATGGCCTGCAGCAGCTCTTGCAATTGATCAGGATCGTTTCCCTGCACCATGAGGGGCGCGGACGGTTTGGAGTTGAAAAAGATGACGAGCGAGACATCCCTCGCCGACGGTTGCAGCAAATATCGGCTGGCGACCGCCGGATCGAGCAAGGTGCGCATGGCCGTCTTCACTTGCCGTTCACCTTCCCCTTCCATGCTGCCGCTAAAATCCAACACATACACGGTGAGAGAGGGTTTACGAAAGGCGGTCTGAAACAGGGTCAACGCTTCCCGAATGACCGGCCCACTGGGCAGGGTAATCGGCGACAGCACACGTGCGATATCAATGCCCCAAGCGGGATTGAAGACCCCTGGGTCGACCGTGCCGAGATGCATGCCGACGCGCCCCACGCGCCGCCCGCTCTGCAGAATCCGGCGTTGGCCCTTTTCCTCCAACAGGGCCGTTTGCAAGGCGAGAAACGCTTGTTCTTTCTTGGCATCGCCGTGATCCACATACGCCAGAGGCGAATCCGCGATGGTGAGGCCGTCGGACGGGTAAAATGCATAGAGTGGCGCTTTTCCCTGGGCGGTCAACGTCTGATTGACTTCAATGACGAGGGCTTCATAGTTGACCACGGCATCGAACTGCTCGTACTGCTTCACAAAGAGTTCCATCAGCCAGCCGGAGCTACCACTCTGGCGATGCACTTCGCCTAAAAACCGTTTGATCTGCTCTTGCACCTACAGCTCCTGCAGATGCGCCGAGGTCAACACCTCGGGCGTCTGGGCAAAGGCGTGCAGGAACCCCAGGTATGCCGAGGCCCCGGAATTACTCTGTGTCGCGGAGGTCATGGCAAAACGGATGTGCTTCGCCTCGGCAGCGCTGAGGATGTCACGGACAGAAATGTCTTTGCCAAGCCAGCCCAAACGCGCCGCCACAGGTTGCTTGACGGCAAATACCACCGGGGATCGCATGATGCTCTGACTATGCTTCACCACATGCTGCGTATCGCCTAGAGCGACCCATAACGAGGAGGCCGGCCATACGGCATCATATGGACAAGATGTGCCTTTCTGCATCTCGCGGGCGATGTCGACCGAACCGAGATACGTCACCCGGACCTTGATGCCCTGCTGCCGCCCCAGTTCCTGCACCAGGGCTTCGAGACGTTTGTTCTCAGAACCAGAAACGATCGAGAGGGTGAGTTCCTCTGTTTTGCCGCATCCGAAAAATCCGATCATGAGCATGAGCCCGAGAACCGTTCGCATGATGGATCGCATATGACCTTTCCTTCCGGACAAGCAGGTCTCATTTCTGAGAAACGACACCGGGCACATGAGTTACGACATATGATGGCCGATATGAGTTGATTCTGGCATATTCTGCACATTCTTGCTATTTATCTAGCAATCTTGAAGAATGTGATAGATATAAACAATCCAGTTTTATTTTAATAAAAAATCCTGTACTTTATATGTTAAATTTTTCCTTATAACATGAAAAATATCTGGAACTAGATTTATTGTTATACTTTTAACACAAATACTATCTCGAATTTTGCTGAAGCTGCTGAGAGTATAGTAGGGAGAGGGTTAAGTTGCGGTCGTAGATGCCTGGGTAAAGTCGAACACTGGCGTCTCAACTTTGCGGACGGAAACCCCCTCGGTGATGAGACAGTCAAGGTAGACGGTCTACATTCAGAGCGCCGGCATGAAATCGTGTATAATGCTTATCCGTGTGGCCTAGCGTTGCCTCGCACGAGCACGGGCTCGCGCCTATACTTTTTGATAGGCCGACGCAGCGGCGCACGCAGAAGCAAACCAGGACACAGACGATAGGAGAACAACATGCCACCCCAATGGCTCGAATGGGCACAGAAACTCCAGGCACTGGCGCAAAACGGCTTGACATTTTCGACCAATCACTTCGATCAGGAACGGTACGAAGCGGTCCGCACGATTGCGGCCGAAGTCGTTGCCGCCCACTCGGATGCGGACACGCACGACGTACATGAGCGGTTCGCGGACGAAGTGGGCTATGCCACGCCAAAAGTGGATGTTCGTGCCGCCGTCTTTCGCGGCGACCATATTTTGTTGGTCCGAGAACGCCTCGATGGCCGCTGGAGCCTGCCGGGTGGGTGGGTTGAGATTAATGAATCGCCGAGTGAGGCGGTGATGCGTGAAGTGTACGAAGAATCGGGGTATCATACGCGAGCGCAGAAGCTATTGGCGCTGTTCGACAAAAATAAGCACGAACATCCACCATCCTTGTATCACGCGTATAAGCTCTTCTTTCACTGTGAATTGCTCGGCGGCAGTCCGGCTCACAGTACGGAGACGGACGGGATGGATTTTTTCCCGGAGGACGCTCTGCCCACGTTGTCCGTCACGCGGGTGACCGCGGCGCAAATCGCCCGGCTTTTCGAGCATTCCCGCCATCCGGAGTGGCCAACCGATTTCGATTAAGGAGGTGTGCGCGTGGCGCAACCACTGCAGTTGAGTGTCGTGGATCAATCCCCTGTACGGGCGGGCGGTACCGCCGCGGACGCCCTGCAGGAAACCATTGCCCTGGCCGTCGCCACCGAAACCATGGGCTACCAGCGCTACTGGATAGCGGAGCATCACAACTTGCCGAACTTTGCCAGCACCAGTCCGGAGGTGCTCATCGGCCAGATTGCCGCCCGCACCCGCCGTATCCGGGTCGGCAGCGGCGGCGTCATGCTGTCGCACTATAGCGCCTTGAAAGTCGCCGAGAATTTTCGCCTGCTGGAAACGTTGTATCCGGGGCGGATCGACCTCGGCGTGGGCCGCGCCCCCGGCAGCGACCCGCTCACCGCCGCCGCCCTGGCTTATCCCGGACGTCCGCGAGATGTGAATCAGTATCCGCAGCAAGTGCTGGATCTCGTCGGATATTTGTCCGGGTCTTTGCCGTCCGATCACCCCTTCAAGGCCGTCAACCCAGGTCCCGGCGACTTCACCACGCCCGAAGTCTGGCTCCTCGGTTCCGCCACGGAATCCGCCTACATGGCAGCCGTGTTCGGCCTGCCGTTCAGTTACGCCCAGTTCTTTGGCGTCGGGACGCAGCACGGCCCGGCCATCGTGGAGAATTACCGTCAGAATTTTCGCCCGTCGGCAATCCTGTCCGAACCGCAGGTAAACGTGGCCGTGCATGTCTTATGCGCGGAGACGGAAGCGGAGGCGCGCCGCATCGCGTCGAGCCGGAATCTGGCGAAACTGAAAACCGCGTTGGGGCAACGCGGCGGGGTGCCGACCATCGAGGAAGCGCTGAATTACCCCTACACGCCACAGGAACAGGCCTACATGGATCAGTCCAGCGAGTCGTATATCGACGGCGATCCGCAACAAGTCAAGGCGCAACTTGAAGCCGTGCAGGCGCAGTATCAGACGTCTGATATCAGTATGGTGACGATCTGCTATAGCTTTGCAGACCGTGTCCGGTCATACGAACTGGTGGCCGAGGCGTTTGGGCTCAAAGGGTAGCCGGCATGCCCTACCGGCTCTGCTCCCCCGGGGCCACGCGGGCAGGGTCTTGCAGGATCTGGTCAACCAGCTCAATCAATGTATCCAGGTCGCCAGCGGTATATTCGAAACGCACGGCGAGATGCTCTGCTGGCATGGCAGTCTGTGGCAAGGCTTTGAGATGCGCCTCCAACATGTTCTTGATGTGAGAGACCATCGCTTCTATGCTGGTGCTAGATGTGGTCAGCGCGGTGTGACGTGCCGCCATGGGTTGACGTTGGCCGGACGTCATGGCGACCACCCAAAACGTGACGAGGAATAGGCCCAAGCACAAGCCTATCTGGACCGAAACATACGTCATGACAGCCCAGGTGGATAGGCATACGCCCAGACCGGCCAAGATTCCGTACCATCGCGCCATCATATCCTCCTTTCGTGGCTCCATCTCGGACCTTGCACGTCGCGGGATCGCGTCAGAGACGAGCCCGTGTACGCACTTGGCAGAGCAAAGATTATGCCGCTTCCCAGCGATATCGCGCCCATGCCTCAGACCTAGCAAACACAGGGCGTTATGCCATCGAGCCGATACGATCGCAGCCCTGTGCCCCCTGAGCCTCAGGATGGGCAGCGGTGGAAAATCCACGCCGGGCAGTCAGAAAAATGGCAAACGGATGGCGTGCAAGGCCACCCGCAAGTGGCGCGATCTACACAAGGAGAGCCATACATATGTGCCCATGACTTTCGTGACGATTTGCCAGATGTTCGAGATGGTCTGACGCGTCGAGAAAGAATCGTCCTATGGTGTCTCAGCGACCTGCAGCAAGCGCGGGGTGAGCGGCATGTGCCAACGGGCATGAACTATCTGGCGCAGTGTGGGAAAATGGGGAAAACGAATTCGCATCGACAGAAGGAGTAAAGGGATATGAGTTCGCTTGATAAAGTCGCGATTGTGACGGGAGCGGGAAGCGGAATTGGCCGGCAAGTTGCCCTGGCCTTTTTGCAGGACGGGTATGCCGTGGCGTTGGCCGGCCGACGTCCGGAGCCTTTGGAAACAACGGCGAAGCAGGCAGGTGCGGCTGGCTCGCGAACTCTGGTGGCGCCTACCGACGTGGGCGATCCGGCTTCGGTGCGCGCCTTATTCAGCAAAACTCAGGAGACGTTTGGCCGACTCGATGTTTTGTTTAACAATGCGGGTACGGGCGCCCCGCCCGTCCTATTCGAAGACCTCACCTACGAGCAATGGCAAACCGTGGTGGACACCAATCTGACCGGCGCCTTTTTATGTACGCAAGAGGCGTTTAAGATCATGAAAAGTCAGACCCCCATGGGCGGGCGTATTATCAATAACGCCTCCGTCTCGGCCTACGCTCCACGGCCCAATTCCGCGCCCTACACCTCGACCAAGCACGCCCTAACGGGTCTCACCAAGTCGGCCGGACTCGATGGGCGCAAGTACAACATTGCGTGCGGCCAAATCGACATTGGCAATGCGGCGACCGAGATGACGGCAAGAATGGCGCGAGGTGTCCCACAAGCCAATGGCTCAGTGGCGATCGAACCGACCATGGACGCCGATAACGTGGCGCGCGCCGTGCTGTACATGGCCAACCTGCCATTGGATGCGAATGTGCCGTTCATGACCGTCATGGCGACTCAAATGCCCCTCTACGGACGCGGGTGACATAAAGACACGCGGCGCGAAAAGGGGATGGATTTAGGTTTCGTCCCCATAAGAAATTTCACCCCGCTACATGCCCGGAATCGCAGGAGTCTCAACCTCCGCAGGGTCAGTCAGCAAGTACAAAAACGCGACAAGGTCCCATGTCTCGCGTGGCGTCAATCCCAAAGGGCGAATCAGAGGCGATCGATTATTGGGATCGTCGCCGCCGCGGTCGTAGAAATCCACCTCCTCCTCCAGCGATCCCAGGGACCCATCATGCATATAAGGCGCAGTGAGCGCCACGTTTTGGAGGGGCGGCGTGCGAAATGCTTTATGGAATTCTTGCTTCTCGGCCTCACTTTTGACGCGGCCACCACGCCCGGGATCGTCACTTTTGAGACCCACGTTGTGGAAGTTCCAGTCCGTGAAGTTCGCCCCGCCGTGGCATGCGATACAACCGGCTTTGCCCTGAAACAGCTCGAGGCCGCGCTTGGCAGATGACGTCAACGCCATTTTGTTCCCCTTCATATAACGATCAAACGGCGAGTCGTCGCTCACGATCGTGCGCTCAAAGGCGGCGATGGCCCGCGCCATGTTGACATGCGTAATCTCCCCGTCGGGAGGGAATGCCTTTTCAAACATATGGCGGTAGGCTAGAATCGCTTTGATCTTTGGCATAAATCCAGTGTAAACCTGACGCGATCGCATCGATTTAAACGCCTGGCTCTCCAGTGGCGGCAAGCAGACCTTTTCTTTCGTATCTTCGGGGACGAAACACTGCCCATCCGGTGTCCGCCCGTCCCAATGCAGCACCGGCACCCAAGCGAGATTGTATAACGACGGGGAATTGCGCTTGGCTCGCTTCCAGTCCTTGTGTCCCCGCACGTCTAAGGCTAAGCCATCGGCATACCCCATGTGTGGATTATGACAACTCGCACACGATTGCTGTTCGTTCAAGACCAGACGCGGATCGAAAAACAGGTGGCGGCCGAGGTCAACAAGCGCCTTGCTGGGTGGCGTCTTGTCCGGCCATTTAATCGCTTGCGGATTTGGCGCCCCGAGTGGTTCGGCCAGGCAAAAAGAGGCCCATAAAAGGGTTAACAAAACGCCATGAATAATGATCATCTGCATCGCATGTCTCCATCATGAAAGTCATGTCGTGGTTTTATGGTGTCGTGTTCTCGGTATTCTAGTTAGATACGAGATGGAAAGGGTACAAAATAAACGACATTCTGTGTCCTGTCAACCGTAGCTCGCACCCGAATTGGGCAACATGACACCTCCTTCTAACAGCCCGATAAGATGGTATACACTTAGATCTTTATCCGGCCAGGTTTTGGACACGGTGAATCGAAAGTCCATCTGTGCACGTCACGCCCCCGGCGCATCGGATTCCGCCTCCAACTGTGTCATAATAAGGCGCGAGGGTGGATAGCGCCCGCACCGTGTGTGTGTGTGTCGCGGCCGGCAGTGGAAACCCAACCTGAGGAACGTCGCCTGAGACACGCGGGAGGATCACGTGCTATGCAACTTTCCGGCGGTGACGCCACCGCGGCCTTAACGCGCCTGCCAGCGCTTTATGCGCGCATACGCACGTTTGTCGTCCGTGATCTTTGGGTACTCGATCTGGCCATGCTATCGCCTACCCGGCGCGGGCTGTTGCAACCCCTGCGGGTCGCACTCATCGCCCTGCGTGGGTTCTTTATCGACCATAACTGTTGGCTCCGGGCCGCGGCCCTGACCTACTACACGCTGTTGGCGCTCGTCCCGATGCTCGCCTTTGCCTTTGCCTTTCTCAAAGGCCTTGGGGTGCAGAACAAGATCGAGCCGTTGCTGGATAAACTATTGTCTGTCGGATCCGGCGACACGGTGGGGCCAATCATCGAATTTATCAATAAAGTCGAAGTGGGAACGCTTGGAGTCATTAGTCTGTGCGTAATGGTCATTACCACGTTTTGGCAGTTAGGCAACATGGAACGGGCTCTCAATGTGATCTGGAACGTGCGGCAAGGGCGGTCACTGATTCGCAAGTTGGCCGATTATGTCAGTCTCTTTGTACTCGGCCCTGTGTTGCTCACCATTGTGCTTAGTGCCGGAAATCAGCCACTCGTCAATAAACTGCTCGAGCAGGACATCATTGGCTATGCCGTGGCCCCGCTCCTCACGCTCCTGCCCGCAGCCCTGATGTGGCTTGCGTTCAGCTTTTTATATTACTATATGCCCAATACGGATGTGCGCTGGTTGCCGGCACTCATCGGCGGCCTTATTGGCAGTCTGCTCTGGCAACTCGCCAAGTTGATCTACATTACCTTTCAAGTCGGTATGGTACGGTACGAGTTGATCTACGGCGCGATCGCCCAAATACCGGTGCTGATGGCCTGGCTGCAGATCAGCTGGCTGGTCGTCTTGCTAGGCGCTGAGTTGACCTTTGCGTGCCAACATGTGCTGACCAATCCGACAGGGCGCTTTGCGGCGGCAGCGAACACGGTGGAAACGAGCCCATACGTGAAAGAATGGCTGGCGAGTTCGCTTTATTTCTCCCTGGTGCAGGCGTTTACGGCCGGCACAGGCCTCTGGTCAGCCGTTGCGTTCGCACAGCAACAGCGGGTACCGCTTCCCCTGCTACGCGAGATCGTCACCACGCTGGTCAAAGCCAAACTCCTCGTGGAGGCTGCCGATGCGCCGGCGCACTATGTCCCGGGGCGTGATCCGGCAACCCTGACGCCCTGGCACATTCTCCACGCGCTACGCCATAGTGGAGACGCGGAGACGGCCAGCGTCATGGAGCGCTGCCAGACCCCTGCCACGCCGCTCATGGCCCAAATCGAAGCCGCCAGCAAGCAAGCGGCGGGCTCGCGCAGTCTGAGTCAATGGCTGTCCGGACTGGATGCACATGAGACGAGACAAAATAGTATGGTGAAGGACAGTTCGTGAGTCGGTTGAAATGGCTGGTAGTGCTCGCGCTCCTGGCGCTAACCGCTTGTGCGTCCCGGCAAGCTCAAGTGCAAGATGCCGAGACGGAACCACCCTTGCCAGAGGTGCGCAAGATTACCTTCACCGGGAACGAAACCTTCGGGGCAGGCGCGTTGCGTGGCGCCATGGCAACGGTGCAGCGGCCCTTGTTCCCGCCTTGGAAGCGCGGCGAAGTTTATAATCGCCCGACTCTCAACGCGGATCTGCAGCGGTTGAAGAAATTTTACTTCGATCGTGGTTTTCTGCAGACCACCGTCCGTGTCGAGCAGGTCAACGAAGACCTGGAAAACCATACGGTACGGATTGCGATTGCCATTGCGGAAGGTCCCCCGACGCTCGTCCAAGATGTCCGGCTGGCAGGCGCGTGGCCGGCAGCCCTCCTGGACGAGGCAAAGGTACTGCGGGAGCTGCCGCTACGCCGCGGAGAGCGCATCACCAAAAAAGCCTTCGATGACAGTAAAGCCATGCTATTACGGCTGATGCAGGACGCCAGCTACGCCCGGGCAGAGGTGGTTCCGCAAACCGAAGTGGACACCGAAAAACACGAAGCGATCGTGACGTTTACCCTGCAGCCGGTCAACCTCACCCGCTTCGGTCAGATCACCATTATGGGCAATCGCCAGGTGAAAACGCGAGCGATTGCGCGGCAGATCGAGATACGCAGGAGCGAGCTGTACAGCAAGAAAACCCTCACGGATACGGCGGAGGCCATCTATGGGCTGGGCATGTTCCAGGCCGTCACGCTGAACGAGTTGAGCCTTGAAGAACCGGATAACCCATCCAATATTGAACCCGATCTCCCCTGGAATATTCAGGTCGTGGTCCGTGAGCGTAAGCCACGGACGATTGAATTCGGCATTGGCGCCAGCAGTGTCGACCGTTTTCGTATACGCGTCGCCTGGACGCACCGCAATGTCTTCGGAGGCGCTGAACGCCTCACCTTTGAAGGCAAACTGGCGTCGTTTGTACAGGAAGCCAATGCGAGCTTACAGTTTCCCTACTTCCTGGCCCGGCGCACCCGTTTCACGCAAACCCTTTTTGTCCGCAACGAAGAAGAGTTTAATACGGATCCGCTGGGCCTCCTCGACTCGCTGTTTGCCATCGAGGACCCGCAGCCGGATTTCGATTTGTTCAGTATGGGTGGCATCTCCCGCGTGGAGCACGGGCTGAGCAAAACGTGGAGCGCCGCCGCCGGTCTGGACCTGAGCTACAATGATTTTCGCCAAGTCGATGCCAGCAGCGAAATCAACACCGAGGACAATATTTTATTCATACAGTTTGCGGAATTGACATGGGACACCAGTAATGACCTCCTCAACCCCACCCGCGGCATGCTGCTGCGTGGCCGCTTCGATCATGCCACCACCGCGCTTCTTTCCGATGTGAGTTTTGTCAAGCTCCTGTTCGAAGCCCGGCACTATCAGCCGATCTGGTGGCGCATGATTCTCGCCACGCGCCTCGTCCTGGGCGGCATTCAACCTTACGGTGCAAGCGATGATGTCCCGCAGAATGTGCGTTTTTTTTCCGGCGGTCCCGGGAGTGTGCGCGGCTTTGCCAAGAACCGCTTGGGACCGCTGAGCGCTGACAACGACCCCTTGGGTGGCAACAGTTTGATTGAGGGCAGTGTCGAACTGCGCTTTCCCATTATGGGGAATCTGTGGGGAGCGCTTTTTGTTGACTTTGGTAACGTCTATCGTCAGGCGCTCACCTATCGTCTGGCGGATTTACGCTATGCCGTGGGGCCTGGGGTGCGTTATTTTACCCCAATTGGCCCCATTCGCATCGATTTCGGCATCATCATGGATCGGCGAGATGACGAGGACTTCGGGCGGGTTGAGTTCAGCATTGGGCAAGCCTTTTAAATGCGGAATGCGGAATGCGGAATGCGGAATGAAAAAATGAACAGCTAATCGCTGTTCAAGAGCTGATCGCTGATCGCTAACAGCTTGGCATCGGGAAAGACGGCTATGATACGACGTCTACTCTGGATCGGAGCGGGCGGGATCTTACTCCTCCTGGGGGTGCTGCTGCTTGTGTTGGTCTCACCCCGAGTCGCGCAGCCGGTTGTGGCGCCGGTGCGGGCTTACTTGCTGCGCACTGGGACAGCGGTTGTATCGCAGTCGCTCAATGGGAGTCTTGAGGTTGGGGCGTTACAGGGATCGCTTCTTAGTGCGCCGGTCTTGCGCCACATCGTTCTGCGTGATGCGGCGGGAAGCGTGGTGGGACAACTGGATGAGGTGCGCTTACGATATCATCTCGCCGGTCTGATGCGGAGACGACTCCTCATCCATGAGATGACCTTGATACGGCCGCAAGTCACGCTCATACAGGAAGCGGATGGGAGTTGGAACTTCAGCGGTCTCGTTTCGACAGGTGCGGCAGAGCGTACAGCGCCTCCTGAAGAAGAGGTCGCAGGCGGGGGACTTCCGATCGATATTGAGCTGACGAGCCTGCGGATTCGCGATGGGCAGCTGAATCTGCGTCACGCGTCCTTGCCAGGTTTGCGCACCGTGGAGGGGCTGCAGGTGCAGGCGCGTGGCGCCGTGACGCCGGAAGGCGCAGATATTGAGTTACAACAGGTGCAGGCGCGTACGCAGCCAGCCCAGGTGGTCCTGCGGACGTTGAGCGGCGCCGTACAACAGCGAGGCCAGACGCTCCGCATCGAAGATCTACGTTTGGAGACCGATAACACGCTTGTGACGGTCACAGGAACCTTGCCAGGAGGCCCAGAACGGGCTAGTTTGGAGGCACGGCTCAAGCCCCTCGATGTGGCAGAAATCGGACGCATTTTGGCCGATGACAACCTCCGAGGGCATTTGCAGATGACGCTGACGGCCGAAGGGCCGCCTGAGGCACTGCGGCTGCACAGCCAACTCAACATGCCAGGGGGTGCGCTGGCGTTCAATGGCCGCTTCGATATACAGAACACGCCGCTACGTTATCAGGGCAAGCTCGATATCACCCAGCTCAATTTAGCGTCGTTGGCGCAACGGGCCGCCTGGCAAAGTGATCTGAATCTCCACCTGGATCTGCAAGGGTCAGGGACGTCGCTATCGGAGCTGCAGGGACACGTCCGGATGGATATTTTGCCTTCGCATGTTGGCGACATGATGCTCAATCCATCCCAGATCCATGTCGAAGCCGCCTCACAGCGGCTGCAGGTCCAACGCTTCCATCTCGATACGTCGGTCGCTCGCATGAGCATGGACGGAGTGCTCGACCTCTCCGGAACCTCCGCTTTGCAATACGACCTTCAGGTCCAGTTGCCCGACTTGCGGCAGCTCTTGGGGACCGACGATCTCGATGGTGTTGTCCACCTCACAGGCCGCGCCGAAGGCGACTGGCCGAATCTCACGGCGCACGGGACCTTGCAGGGGCAAAATATACGTTACCAGGCCAATCAGGCGCACACCCTGCATCTCACCTACGAGGCATCCCAACTTGGGGCACAACCGCACGCGACCGCAGAGTTGCAAGTGGAGCAAGTCGCCCTCGGAACGTTTCCTGTCGCCGCACTTGCGCTCCAAGCTACCTACGACGGGGATCAACGACAGTTACGTTTTGCCACCCAGGCGCAGCAATCGTCCGACTACGACGGCGCCGCAGGTGGGACGTTGACCCTCAGCGACACCGGCCAAGACATTCTCTTAGACACCTTCCGTGTCCGCTTGGAGGATCACACCTGGCACGCCCCTGAGCCACTCGATGTCGCCCTCGGCGGGGACAATGTGCGCATTCGATCCTTTCGTCTCGTACACGAAGACGAATCGCTCGCTCTCTCCGGCAACCTTGCCGGCACTCGCCTGGACGACCTGCGTCTACATGCAACGCAGATCGACCTCGATTTTCTGCGGCGTCTCCTGGCGCTTCCGGAACTGGTCGGTGGGCGCGCTAATTTGCAAACACAGGTCTCCGGCACATTCGACGACCCGCAATTACAGAGCGAGCTAACCGTACACACGTCTCCGCAGCCATCCGTGCCTTTCGAGCGTTTTCATGCGACGTTGGATTATGCGCAGCAGCAATTACAGGGCGCGGTGCACCTTACGCAACAGCAAAAAGATGTCCTCGCACTCCACCTCGATCTACCGCTCCGGCTCGCCTTCACCTCGATGCCCATCGGGGAACGTTTGGTAGCGAAACCCGTAGCGATACGCCTGGATATCCTGCAACCAGACTTGCCGGCCTTACACCGTCGCTTGCCCCAGTTGCCAGCGCTGACCGGCAGCGTGCAAGGCGCCATCAACTTGCAGGGAACTTATGACCACTTGCACCTGGATAGCACCATCGAGCTACAACGGCTGGGGCTAACAGACGCCATCGAGCAACTCCGGGCGCCCCTCCATCTGCAGGGCGCCATGATTACCGCCGCGTCCGTGCCGGCCCTGGCAGAGGCGTTTGCTCAAGGCCATCTGGCTCCGACATTCCGTGACCTCGAACTGAGCGCTCCGACCATTTCGGGACGGTTGCCCAATCGGAATGCACCGGCGTCATCCCTCCGCCTGCGCAACCTCCTCATACAAGCCGAGGGGCAGTGGACACCGCAAGGGTTGCACGCCACGCTGCACACGCTGCAACTGCAAGCACAAGCCTTGGGCCTCCCGCGCACGACGGTGGCGCTGGCGGGCGTGCTGACGCCGGAAGAACTTAACCTCACGCGCCTCAAGGTGCGCTTGCCGCAATCGGAGCTGCGCGGCCAAGGACACTTGGCCCTGGCCGATCAGACGCTGCAGTTCAATCTGGCCATTCCACGTCTCCGGCTCGACGAACTCCCCCTGGCCCTTCCTGACACGCTGCCCCGTGACGTGCAGGGCGAGCTGACCCTGCAAGGCCGTGTCCAGGCGCCCCGTGTTACGGCGCATCTGCGTTACGCCGGGGCTCGGATTAACGCCGATATGGCAGCCCAGTTGCAAGACACGCTACCGCGCTACCAGGCGACGCTGCGCGTCGACGCACTGGACATGGCGCAGTTTGCGCCTGATATGCGGGGCCGCGTGCACGCCGGGCTGACCCTGCAAGGGACGGGTTTGACGGAACAGAACCGGCGCGCGCGTCTCGACCTCGATGTCGATTCCACCCATTTTGCCCTGGCGCCCGGTTTGGCGGCCCGGCTCCGCGCCGAGGTAAATGGGGCAGCCGTACGGCTCAACACATTCCGTGTGCAGAGTGAGCCGGTAGAATTCGTCGCCAACGGTACGCTGTCGCAGACGCAACAGGCGGACCTGACCTATACCCTGACCCTCAACGACTTGACCTCGCTGCAGGAATACCTCGGGGTCATGATCGAGGCCCAAGGCCAACTCAAGGGTGAGGTCACAGGACCGCTCCAGGCGCTGCGCACCCAGGGCGCCCTGCGGATCAAGCCCTGGCGGTACGCCACGCTACAAGGGCAAGCGCTCAACGCCGACTTCACCGCCACCAATCTCCCGGCGGCGCCACAGGGCTCGATCACGGCGCAGGTATCCGGACTGCAAGGCCCCTCATTGCCCAACAGTGCACTGCAACTGCAAGGCGCGTATAAGACCGAGCAGGGGACATTTGACCTCAGCGTGACTCAGGGGCCATTTCAGCACACCCAACTCGCGGGGCACGTCAGGCTGCCGGCTGGGCAGCACCTGACCCTCAGCACTCTACGCCTACAAAAGCAGGATTGGGTGTGGGCAAATCCCGCCCCTATTGAAATCGTGCGCAATGCCCAGGGTAGGCTGCAGTTGCGTGATTTCGTGTTGCAGAACGGCGACCAAGAGATCCGGGTGCAAGGTAGCCTCTCGCCCGATGGCGCCGTGGCTGGCAACGTAGGGCTGCAACACCTACACATTCGCCCTAACATCCTGGCCCTGGCGCCGAATGCAGCGGCCCCAGACGGCGACGTGCAGCTCGATTTGACGCTCAGCGGCACATTGCAACAACCCGAGGCCAATGGCGCCTTACAACTGGCCGCCCTGCAATGGCAAAAACAATCCCTAGGCGATGTGCACGCCACACTTGGTTTTGCAAACGACACGCTCCGCACCGATCTGAGCTGGCGCGACCAACAAGCAGAACTTCTCAGGGTGAATGGGACATGGGGTCTCGATGCGAAAGGCGCGGTGGCCATGCGCGTGCAAGCATCGGATTTCGACCTCGCACGGCTGACCTCGTTGAGCCAGGCGGTGCGGCAAAGCGCCGGCAGCCTCAATCTTGACCTGCGCTTGGCCGGCACGCAGCAGCAACCCGAGATCCATGGTGACTTGGCAGTCCGCGATGGCACGTTACAACTGGATGTAACCGGCGAGCGCTACCAAGATATCCGCACCCGTCTGCGCTTTGCCGGAAACCGGGTCAACCTAGAAGCGTTTCATGTCGGGTCACGGAGTGGCAGCCTGCAGCTGCAAGGGTGGCTGCAAAGCGCCGGACTCGCGTTAGACCAGCTCGATATCACCATGAAGGCGCAGGATTTCACCGCCATGTACACCCCCGCCATCGAGGCGGTCGTGACGTCCGACCTCACGGCCCGCGGTTCCCTGCAAGCGCTCGCGGTCAGCGGCGATGTCACGATACCCCGTGCCCGCATTCGGGTCGAGGGCTTACTCGGCGGGGGACCGGCAGCCGTCAAACCCGAGGAGCTGACCGTCGAAGGCGTGTATGGCCCCGGCGTGATCCCACAAGCCACCTCCGCGGGCAAGACGTCCCCCACCAGCCCATTGGATCCGCTGTCGTTTCTGCAGGCCAATGTGAACATTGACCTGCCCAGAAATATCTGGGTGCAGGCGCATCGCACCGCGATCGAGTTGCAAGGCAATGTGGACGTCACGAAAGAACGGGGGCAACCGCTCATCCTCGCGGGCAGCATCGAAACCTTACGCGGTTTTGCCAGTTATCTCGGCAAAAAATTCGTCCTGGAGCAAGGCCAGATCACGTTCACCGGGTCTGAGGAGATCGACCCGTTCCTAGACGTCACCGCGACCCACAAGGTGTCGGACTACGTCGTCAGCATCCATGTGGAAGGCAAAAGCACGCAACCCAAGCTCATCCTGAGCAGCGACCCAGAATTAGAAGAAGCGGATATCGTCTCATTGCTACTCCTTGGCAAAACCACCGACCGTCTGACCAGCTCCGAGGAAGGGGCCTTGTCCAACACGGGCAAAAAGGTTGCCGGCAGCGTCGCCTCCGGAGCCCTGGAACAGACGGTTGGCGCGGGGCTTGGCCTCGACACCATCGAAGTAGAAGTCGGCAACGACCCCGGTAGCGGACGGGTCGGGACGGGAAAGTATATTACTCAGGACATTTTTCTGTCATACGAGCGTCAGCTGGGCAAAGAGGGCGGCAACACCGTTGGCGTCGAATTCAGTCTCAACCGCCGCCTGAAACTCAAAGGCACGAGCAGCGATATTGGCGAATCGGCCGTGGATCTCATGTGGCGACACGATTATTGATGGCGCACCATGCGCTTCCCCTCGAATCACCTTTCTCTTCTCAAACGCAGCAAAAGACGATATGCTGTCTCGCCATGAGGCATAGCATCTATTGGCCGACACGGTGCTGGCCATGGCGCGGCGCTCCGACAACACGAGGCAGCCGTCGCCTGACCCTCAATATTTACTCACTAAAGGTACTGGCCCATGGGTATCTTGATGACCGTCGTATTCCTGACACTCGGCATTTCCGCCCTGTGTTCGCTGTTTGAAGCCACCTTGTACTCAACTCGTATGGGAGCGTTGGAAGCCGTCAAATCCCAAGGCCGCCTGGGCCGGCAGGCGCAGCGGTTTATCAGCATGAAACGCCAAATCGACGTCCCCATTGCCGCCATCCTCATCCTGAATACGATTGCCAACACCGCCGGCGCGACGCTGGCGGGGATGTATGCCGCGGATGTGCTGGGGGCGTCGCGGGTTCTGTTCTTCTCACTGGCCTTCACCCTGGGGATTCTGTTTTTATCCGAGATTTTGCCCAAGACCTTTGGGGCGGTCTACTGGCGCCGGATCTGGCCCCTGATCGTGTGGCCGCTCACCACCATGCGCTATGCTCTCTATCCTGCCATCGTCATCACACAAGCCGTCACCCATTTCATGACCCGAGGCCACACGGTCCCACCCATCACCGAGGATGAGATCGTGGCCATGGCCCGCCTGGGCGCTCAAGCAGGAGAAATCACCCCGGCGGAAAGTCACATGGTCCACAACATTATCGAGCTCGAAAACCGGCAGGTCAGGGAAATCATGACGCCGCGGACCGTGATCTTTTCGCTCGATGCCAATATGACGGTGGAAGAGGCGCTACCGCTGGTGAATGCCAGAGGGTTTACCCGTATCCCCCTCTATGAAGAGGATCGGGAACACATCGTCGGGTACGTCATGTTTCAAGATCTCAGCGCCGCCCGCACGTCCAATCGCGCCCATGCCCAACTCCGCGCCATGGCCAAACCGCTGACGTTCATTCCGGAAACCGTGAATTGCCTCACCTTGCTCACCACCTTCCTCAAATTCCGCCGGCACATTGCCATTGTCTCAGACGAATACGGGGGTGTGGCGGGCTTGGTGACGCTGGAGGATCTGATCGAAACGCTGCTTGGGGAAGAGATTGTGGATGAAACGGATCGCGTGGTCGATCTGCGCCAAAGTGCACGCCAACACCGCTAACGCGGTACGAACGAGTCGTAGGTGGTGAGGGCGTCATCATGTGACAGCAGCCGATGTCAGCAGAGGAGTTCAGCTATGCCGTGCACCATTCGCTATGCGTTCGTGCCCCACATTGCCGGCAATGGCCCGAACCTGATTTATCAGTACCGCTTCGATGAGCAAACGGGCCATGTCACGCCAAACGACCCACCCACGGTCAGTCCAGGGCGTGACGCCGGTCCGCGCCACTTCTGTTTTCATCCGAGTCAAGACATCCTGTATTTCTCCAATGAGCAGGAGTGCAGCGTCGAAGCGTATCATTTCGACATCACCCGTGGGACGCTGACGCCCTTTCAAGCGGTGTCAACGCTGCCCGAGGATTACACCGAGCGCAACTCTTGCGCCCAAATCCAGATCACACCGTCCGGGCAATTCGTATACGCCCCCAACCGAGGCCACAACAGCATTGCCTGCTTCGCGGTTGATGTTTCGACGGGCGCGTTAACCGCTATTGGGCGAGTTCCGACGGAGATGGTACCACGCGCATTTAGCATTGATCCTACCGGCCACTTCCTCTATGCCGCGGGACTGGAATCCGGTCAGCTCGCCTCCTATCGGATCGATAGCAACACCGGTATGTTACAGCCTCTGGACATCTACCCGCTGGGCGACCGGCCGATGTGGGTGCTGATCGTGCAGCTACCAGGGTAGGTACAACCAAACGCGTCAGCATGCACGAGCATCGTACCCAGACGC
>CBCXVS010000157.1:0-17531 GCA_965178525.1 uncultured bacterium
CATACTGCACCAGCGTTGGGTCATGGGTGGCGATCATGACGGTCGTGCCCTGCTGGTGCATGCTAGCAAAAAGCCGCATGATGTCCCGTGTCAAGTCGGCGTCGAGATTGCCCGTCGGTTCGTCGGCCAAGACCAGCTCAGGGGCATTGATGAGGGCTCGGGCAATGGCGACCCGTTGTTGCTCACCGCCTGAGAGACCACGGGCGAGCGTATGCTGCTTGTGGGTCAGTCCAACATGCGCCAAAAGCCGTATGACGCGTTGCCGGGCCTCTCGGGTCGGCACGCCGACCGCCCGCAATGCAAAGGCGATGTTGTCAAAGACAGTGCGAGCCGGCAAGAGCTTGAAATCCTGAAATACCAACCCTAAGGTCCGGCGTAAAACGGGGAGGTGGCGGCGCTGCAGGCGGGTAATATTCCGGCCATTCACGATAATTTGCCCCTGCTCTGGCCGCTCGGCGCCGTACAGAAGACGCAACAACGTACTTTTCCCGGCGCCACTCGGACCCGTCAGAAACACCATCTCACCCTTGGCAACCTGGAAAGAGAGGGCCGTCAGAGCGCGTGTGTGCTTATCATAGGTCTTAGAGACGTCAAAGACCCGAATCATCCGCTGGCTACTCCACAGCAGGGCCACACAAGCCGCTCGACGCGGCATGACATCATCGGCGCCCAACCGCCAAGCCGCGCCGCCGTATCACCTCAGGTCCGTAGATGACAGGCAACCCAATGACCGCTGCCAATGTCTTTGAATTCGGGTTCCACCTCTTCGCAGATCTTTTCCTTATAGGGACACCGTGTGTGGAAATAGCAACCACTTGGCGGGTTGATCGGACTGGGGACGTCCCCTTCGAGAATGATGCGCTTTTTCTGCATCGTGGGATCAGGGACCGGCACCGCGGAGAGCAGCGCTTCGGTATACGGATGCAACGGATTGTTATAAAGCGCCTTGTCCGAAGCGAGTTCGACGATCTTGCCGAGGTACATCACGGCCACACGATCGCTGATATGCTCCACAACGTTGAGATTGTGGGCAATGAAGAGGTAAGACAAGCCGAATTCCTGTTGCAGATCCTCCAGTAAATTGATGACCTGAGCCTGAATTGAGACATCGAGGGCGGAGACGGGTTCATCGCACACAATCAGTTTGGGATTCAGTCCCAGCGCGCGGGCAATACCGATGCGCTGCCGCTGCCCGCCGCTGAATTCGTGCGGGTATTTGCGCATATCTTCAGCGCGCAGGCCGACCTTCTGCAGCAGCGAGACCACCTGGTCTTTCTTTTCCGCTCCCTTCGCGATCCGATGGATTTCGAGCGGTTCGCCGACAATACTGCCCACGGTCATACGGGGGTTCAACGACGCATAGGGATCCTGGAAGATAATTTGCATCTCCCGCCGCAGCGAGCGCATGTTGCCTTTATCCAGTTCCGTAATGGGCTGCCCTTCAAACGTGATGTCGCCCTCCGTTGGCTCGATCAAGCGCAGAATGGTCCGGCCTGTCGTCGATTTCCCACATCCGCTTTCCCCCACGAGCCCGAGGGTTTCCCCATGCTTGAGGGTAAAGCTAATATTATCGACGGCATACACATGGCCAATGGTTTTGGAAAAGACGCCGCCCTTGATCGGGAAATGCTTTTTGAGATTTTTGACCTCGAGTAACTGCTCCGCAGCCATATCGTACTCCTTGTGGCAGGTCGCGTCATGTGTCATGCAGGGATTGAGAGACTAATGGTTCAACCAGCAGGCCGAATAATGGTCCGGACCCACCTGTTCGAGCACCGGTTCTTCCTCCTCGCAAATCGCCATGGCTTTTGGACAGCGTGAGGCAAATTTACACCCCGCAGGCAAATTCAGCAGACTCGGAACAATGCCGGGAATCTCTTGCAAACGGTGTTTATCACCGGTGGCATCTTTGTCCACACGCGGCAGCGATTGCAACAAACCTTGCGTATACGGATGATTCGGCTCGGCAAAAATCGTTTCCACCGCCGCTTGTTCGACGACCTTGCCGGCATACATCACCACGACTTTGCGGGCCATTTCCGCCACCACGCCCAAGTCGTGCGTAATCATCAGAATGGCCGTTCCCAGCTCATGTTGCAAATTGCGCATCAAGTCCAAGATCTGGGCTTCGATCGTCACGTCGAGCGCGGTCGTCGGCTCATCCGCGATCAGCACTTTCGGATTACAACTCAAGGCCATCGCAATCATGGCACGCTGCCGCATGCCGCCGCTGAGTTGATGCGGATACTCATGCACCCGGCGCTCCGGTACCGGGATGCCCACCAGCTGCAACATCTCGATGGCTTTGTCGATGGCTTCTTTGCGGCTCAAGCCTTGATGCAGCCGCACCGCCTCGGCAATTTGATTGCCAATCGTGAAGACGGGATTCAGCGAGGTCATCGGCTCTTGGAAAATCATCGAAATATCGTTGCCCCGGATGCGGCGCATTTCCGCCGGAATCAGGTGCAGCAGATTGGTGCCCTCAAAGATGATCTGCCCGCCCACGATTTTGCCTGGCGGATCCGGAATCAGGCGTAAGACGGATAAGGCCGTCACGCTCTTGCCACATCCCGACTCGCCCACGACCCCAACGGTTTCCCCGCGGGCGAGGGTGTAGCTCACGCCGTCGACCGCCCGGGCGAGACCGTCATCGGTAAAAAATTGTGTTTGTAAATCCCGAATCTCGATTAACGGCTGCTCCATAAATCCCTCGCTTATCCGCTTGCGATATTCCCGTAGGAGGGGAAGGCACAATGATCGGTGCTCTTATAACAAGCCCTAGGTGGAATGTCAACCGCCAAGGAAAGTGTTTGAGGGTGGCATGGAGACACGCGTAAGCTGGCGCCCTCCTCTCTGAAGGGGCAAGGTTGGCATGGGGAGTCTAGAAATTGCGGATGGCGGATTTGAAAAAGTCTTCTGGCGCCTTTCACGAGACGGCAAAAGGCGTAAACAGTTTGTTTGGCAGAATCTGACGTATTGCCGAGTTTGGCACGACAAACTGTCGAGTGGGGTTCGAAGAGTGCCAGTTTTCTATTCCGCAATCCGCAATCCGCAATCGGATCATGCCCACCGGGTTATCCCCAGTAGGAAATTTCTCCCTCAAGCACCTTTTTGTTCAGTTTTTTGTTGAGATGGAGCCCTTCCAAGACAAACTCCATGGCCGAGGCGATCAAAGCCGGCGTCTCGCCCTGCGCCAAGCGGTTGAGCCCCTGGGATAGGCCCGTGAGGTCACGCATGTGCTGGGCATAGAGGGCTGTGGGCATCGTATCCGAGACTTCCAGGCTGCGCCCATCGGCAAAATTCTCTAGAAAGTCCGAAAAGTCATCCGGTCTGGAGTAGCGATTGAAGACCTTTTGCACCGCTTTCTTGACAAGATCCTCGACGATTTCCCCCTCTTTTCCCTCTTCGACGGTTTCCAGCTCGATCTTGCCGCTCGATGAGGCGACAATGGCGGGTAAGTCGCTAATGCGCGGTACGACTTCATCTTCGCGCAACAATAGCGTGCGGCGTAAAGCATTACTAATCATGCTCTCGTAGTTTGCAATTGACATCCGTACACTCACCCCGGAACGCTGATTGATGTCCGCGTGTTCCCGCGCCAGCGCCGTGGTCTCCGCGATGATTTCCTTCATGAAAGGCAGTACGGTCACCTCGTACCCATCGCTGTCCAATAGCGGCGAGCACTCGGCCTCCATAATGTCCATTTCCACCGAGATTTGCTTGGGATAATGGGTTCGGACCTCAGCGCCGTAGCGGTCCTTCAACGGGGTGATGATGCGGCCTCGATTCGTATAATCTTCCGGATTGGCACTCGCCACCACGCAGATATCCAATGGCAAACGCACCCGGAAGCCGCGAATCTGCACATCGCGCTCTTGCATGATGTTGAACAGGCCCACCTGTAACTTTTCCGACAAGTCGGGGAGTTCGTTGATGCAAAAGATGCCACGATTGGTGCGGGGCACGAGCCCATAGTGGATGACCAATTCATCCGACAGATAGCGGCCCTCCGCCACTTTAATCGGGTCCACTTCGCCGATCAGCTCCGGCGTGGTCACGTCGGGAGTCGCGAGCTTCTCGCCATAGCGGTCGTCACGCGGCAGCCAAGCAATCGGCGTCGCGTCTCCGTGTTTGTCGATCAGCTCCTTGGCGTATTGGGAAATCGGTTCGAACGGATCATCGTTGATTTCGCTTCCCTCAATATAGGGAACCCACGGATCGAGCAACGACGTCAGACTCCGAATGAGCCGCGTTTTGGCCTGCCCGCGCTCGCCCAAAAAGATGATATCTTGGCCTGCCAAAATGGCATTTTGCAACTGCGGAATGACGGTTTCCTCGAACCCAAAAATCCCCGGGAAGAGGGGTTCGCGATCAAGCATTTTCTGGATGAGGTTTTTGCGCATCTCGGCTTTGACACTTAGCGTTTTGTAACCGCTTTGCTTCAATTCGCCCAAGGTTGTCGGCTTGCTCATGCCCCATTCCCCTTTTGGCCATGATGCTGCTGCCACTGTCGGCGTCCACGCACACGCGAGAGGTAGGTATGTGACTGAGGCAACTACGCCGCTCACCACAAAGCCAGGACATGGGTCAGAAGACAGATCAAGCATACATGGTAAGCGTCTCGGTACAGGAAGTAGCATCAGGCAGACAGACCTCTATGGTGCATGATGGTACTCGATGCGTTCTCCCTTCGTCAAGGTACCGCTGTTCCCATCGCACGGCGAGGCCGATGGCGTCGACAGAGACAGATAGGAAAAGCGCGACGCAGGGCGTCAGTGCTCGTACACGCCGGCAGAAGTGGTGCGTGATGAGTGGTTTGTTAAGCGTTGCGGGCTATCAACTAGCCACTAACCACTAGTGGCCGTCACTGGCACGAATGTGGCGCCGGTGACCCGCAGGACATCACTTTGAGCCGGAGATTGATGCCACGCTGTCCGGCGCTGATCAGCATCGTGTCCAGATCCGCCGCAGTCTGCGCCAGGTAGACGGGAAAGCGCCGATGCCGCAGCGCCAGGGCTGAAATACCGCCGACTTGCAAACCGGTGCAGGACTCGGCCTCCTTGTGCGTTGCCATGCGCAGCTTCTTGTCGCCCAGAGCTTGGGCCAGGCGTTTGATCCGGATGTCCTGGTCGGCAGGCGCCATGACCAGGACCGGGTTGTTCTGTGCGGTCATCAAGACCAGCGTTTTGTAGACCTGTGACACCGGCAGACCGAAATAGTCCGCAACACCCTGGGCGGAATGGATGGTCTCGGGAAAACGGAGGACCTCGTAGGCCACGCCCTTGGTGTCGAGTAAACGCATGCTATTGAGTTTTTTAGCCATCATGTCCTCATTCGCTGTCGCCGCCGTCAGCCCAGTGTGGCAAACCTATTTTCGAGAGCAATCGATGTCCTGTTGATTGACGCCCGGAGCGAGATCCTCCACAATGACGCCGCGAGCGTATCGGCCAAGTTTCTGCAACAGACGTCATGGTAACATATACGGCATGACGAATGTGGCCGGCGGCATCAAACATTCCGCATTCCGCATTCCGCATTCCGCATTCCCAAGGCTGGAGCCGCGCCATGGGGCAACATGCCATTCACAGTCTGACGCTGGGGAGTATCTATGCCCTGCTTGCTGCCGGCCTGACCTTGATGTACGGGGCGCGGCGCTCCCTCTATTTCGCTTACGGGACCTTGTATGTCGTGGGGGGGTATGTCGCCTGGTGGACGATCCGGTTCAATCATCCCATCGGTATGGCCTTGGGATACGCGGTACCGCTGTGCGCCCTGCTCGGCGTATGCCTGTTCGTGGGAGGGCGCGTCATGGGAAGCCGGAGGTCGGGGCGGGGCCGCTTGCTCAGTGGCGCGGGGTTCTTAGTCTGCCTGGCAGCGGTGTGCCGCCTCGTGTTTGGGCCGCACCATCGGAAGGTGATCGCCATCGATAGCCATCAGATCCACCACGTCGGGCCGCTCATGCTTTCCGATATGCATTGGCTCGTTTTGGGCTCCGCCTTTGTCTGCTTGATGAGCCTCCAGGGGTTTCTCACTACCAGTTCTATCGGCCAATCTCTCCATGCATTATGTTATGCGCCGGCGATCGAGTGGCGAGATGGCCGGCGGGAATTCGCGCTGCGTCTCATCGCCTGCGCTCTGAGCGCGGCGCTGGCGGGGGTGGGCGGTGTGCTAGCCGCGCTCTATCTCAACGACGTCCATCCGGACATGGGGATACGTGTGACGCACAAGATCGTCACGCTGGTACTGATTGGGACTTTGGGGAGTTTGCGCGGCGCGGTCGGTATCGCATTTGCTCTGGCCCTGGTCGAAGGGATGCTCCTGCCGGTGACGCGGATGCCTGTGCCTTCAGAAGCCTTTCTCCTCCTGGCCCTGGTTGTGGCGAGTCTGTGGCATGCGCCGCATCAGACCTGCTCACGTCACCCCCTGTCGTCTTGAGGTCGGGCGTGACGAGTCTACTGCCAGGATGCATTGCGGTTGGTATTCAGGTCATATTGGCCGTGAGTGTGAATATGATGAGCGGCTATGCCCGCCAGATTTCTTTCGGGCAGGCGGCCTTCGCCGGTTTGGGAGCCTACACCTCAGCCCTCCTTTCTGTACATCTACACCTATCGTTTTGGCTCGCCTGTCCCCTGAGTGTGCTGATCACCGGCAGTATCGGCGTCTTGCTTGGCCTGCCGGTGTTGCGGCGGATGCCATATTACGTACCTGTGATGACGCTCACCTTCAACGCCTTGGTGCACGACCTGCTGCGGCCCGGGCGACTCGGCGGCGCGATGGGGCTCGGCCTTATTCCGCCGCCCCAACTGTTTGGCGAGGCGTTTGCGCCTGATCGTTATCTGCTGCTCGTTGGCGTCGCACTCGGTGTCTGTCTGACAGTAGATGGGTGGCTGTGGCGCTCTCACGTGGGCCAAAGCTTGCGAGACGATCTGGCCAGAGATGCCGAGACCTGCCCACCCACGGCGCCTTATGCGGTGCTCACAGCTTTTGGGATCAGTACGGCGATGGCGGGGTTGGCTGGCAGTCTATTCGCCCATTTCGAGGCGTCTATCCGTCCTGTCGATTTCGATTTGGAGGCGTCGCTATTTGTCCTGGCACTGGCGGCGTTCGGCGGGCTGGGATCGAGTTCTGGCGTCGTGCTCGGCGCCGTGTTGCTCAGCGGGGTCGTGGAAAGTCTCCCCGTGCTCACGGCGTATCGGCTGTTCCTCTCCGGAGTGATTTTGCTCCTGGTGGGACTCTGGCGGCCGCAGGGATTGCTTCAATGGACCCGTAGGCGGCGGCCCGGCCCAAGTACGAACCATACCCCCTCGTCTTCCTAACCTGCATGTCAGGTTGTCTCTCCACCGTAGGCCGGGTTCGTTTCGATCTGCCGCAATACGGGCTCGACTAACATGACATCGTGCAGTGAGCAGAAGTCCCGATAGCCCATCTCCGCCGGCCAGGCTAAACCCTCGAAAAACTGCGGATGCTTTTGCAGCAGGCCCTCAAAGACATACTGGGCGAGGCTGGGAAGGGCGCGCCGCACACCCGTCGCGCGGGTCATGTCATGTTGCAATTGGGCCGTCCGTTGGGACAGGTGCATGACAAGCGTAAACCCCACTTGGTAGATGAACTGGAGGGAATGCTGCATGAGGAGTGGGGACAGCCGCTGCGTGTTCTGACCCCGGAGGTATTCGAGGCCAATATTGAGATAAGCATGCACCCGGCTCAAGCTTGCCCGCACGGCGATAGCATCGGCAAAATCGGTCTGATCATAAACGAATTCACGGTTGCAAAGCGCCACCATTTCCCAGCACAAGCGCTCTAGGGTGTCCGCCGCAAACTCACCGGTCATGGCATCATCGAGTGACGATCCGGACGGAGTCAGGCTCCAGGCGTAGCTCGGGATCAGTCCTGAAGCCTCGGCGCTCTCCGGGAGGCCAGGGGATGACAGCGCCGTAGCGGATTCGGGAGCAAGTTGCGCGATGTCGACGATCTGATAGGTTTCCAGTGCCTCAAAGTAGTCCGGAAACCCTTCGTCCTGTAAGCGGCCACTCTTCCATCGATAGGCCCATTCGACCAGTTCCGTGTCTTGTTCCCACATGGCGGCTTGCATCAGATGATGATAAAGATCGAGGTCGGCTAGACGCAGAAAGCTGAGCAGGCGCTGCACCCGATCGTTCACGGGGCTGTCCAGCACCAGAAACTCGGTGCGATAGAGTTCGTTCGTTAGCGCTTCGTCGTAATGTTTGGGTTCGTCTTCTTCCTCCGCGGGGAGGGCGGCATCGACGCGCAAATGCTGCCGGATAAAGGCGACGAGCAGTTCGGCATCGAGTACTTGCAGGGTGTGCGCGAAGACCTCTGTCCCGCTGTGTTGCAGGTCTTCGAGCCAGGCCAAAAGACGTGGGCTGTCCAGCGTATCCTTGTTCCAGCAGTCCAGATCCAACACCGTCCGTACTTGTTCCGGCTGCGTCAATTGTAGGAGCTGCGGACGCATCTCGGGCGCTTCTTTCAACAAGATCGTATACTCAACAGGCGAGAGCGCTTGGACCAGGGCCGCCGCGTCCGGCGCGGTCAGGAGTTGCTCGATGCGCTGTTTCACGACGGTGGGGGAGAGCGCTTGCCAGAACGGGTGACGGGTGACGAGTGCTTGGCGATAATCCTGTTCCGTGAGCATAGGAGCTCCCACTCCTCTGCAATGCACGCCGCTATACGGCGGCTGGGAAAGGCCGATATGGAATCATCGTATCGAGACAAGATCATGATTGCCGTGTTGATCGTTGGGGTCTGTTGTTTTGCACTGACGCCCGCCCTGTATCTGATGTTCCGCGCCCTCCAATGGGAGCAGGCGCTACGTATCCTGGAGGCGGTCTTTTTCCCATCATTTCTGCTCTTTGGCATGGCAGCGCTGTTCGCGTATCGCCGTGCCCAGGCGCGGCGTGCCTTCTTGGACCCCGATGACCCGACGACCTGAGTCACACCTGTGGGCGTGGCGTCCTTCGTACCGCTCTTGTATTTTCTTTTTTAGCTGAGAGCTAACAGCTAACAGCTAACAGCTAGTTTTGGTTTACCCAATGCGTGTCGCCGTCGGCAAAAAACTCCTTTTTCCATACCGGCACTTCTTCTTTGACCCGGTCCATGGCGTAGGCACAGGCTTCAAACGCGGCGTGCCGATGCGGGGCTGCAACGGCGATGACAATACTACTTTCGCCAATCTCGAGGTGCCCCAGCCGGTGCACCATCGCCATGGCGCCCACGGCAAATTTGCGCTGTACTTCCGCGCCGATCTCCGCCATCTTGTTTTCCGCCATTTCCGCATACGCTTCGTATTCGAGAGCGCGGACAGGACGCCCATCAAAATTGTCGCGTACAATGCCATCAAAGGTGACCACGGCACCGTCTGAAGGACGCTTGACATGGTCGTTTACTTCCTGCACGCTGAGTGGTTCCGTGGTCACTTTGAACATCCGTTGCCTCCGCTAACCGGCGGGATCAGGTGCAGCTCATCGCCCTCGGCGAGGCCCACTTCCGCCTCCACAAAGTCCATCCGTAAGGCTAAACGCACATTGTCCAGATAGGGCGCTAAGATCGGATACTGTTGCTGCAATTGCCCCAATGCCTGCGCGGCACTGGCCCCCTCCGGCAGGTGCAGCGCCACGGTGTCGGTCCCGGCGGTTTCCCGCAACAACGCAAAGAGTTTCACCTGGATTTGCATACCGTTGCTTTCGCGCAAAAAGAATTGTCCCCAGCCTCTCTTGTGGCTGATTCTACCGTTGCCCTACACCCATGTCAAAGTGAGTGGCCAGCCCTACGGTTGCCAGGGCAGAAACTGTTTGCTCAGCGTCAGCGCTTGCGCCTGATAATGGGACTGGAGGTCGGCGCCATAGAGGTGGTGAGGCGTCTCCACCGTGCTGTCCAAACACAGTTTACACAAGCGCTGACCATCCTCCACCAAAAAAGGCACGTCGTGCGGCCGGACTTCCAAGACGGCTTGGGTTCCCCGGGACGTCTGACGGCCGTAACCGAAGCCGGGATCGAAGAAGCCGGCATAATGCGTGCGCAACTCTCCCGAGCCCGTATCGTATGCCATGAGTTCGGCGGCATAGGCCGGCGGAATACACACTTTTTCTTTCGAGGCGAGAATATAAAATTCTTCCGGTTCCAGGATGAGCGGGCGATTGGCGACGCGATACAGCGGTTCCCAGAAGGCGGCAGGATCGTAACACCCTTCCCGCGCCAGATCGATGATATCGCTGTTCTTTTTGGCCTTGTACCCCACAATAGCCTGCTGATTTCCCGCAATATCCACCCCGAGAAAGAGACCGCCGTCGAGACGCACGGCTTCGAGCGGCAAGGGCTGCTCGCATGCGTCGTAGAGCAGTGGCTCGACCGCGTACAGCCTGCTGAGCGCCGTATCATCCAGGCGGGAGTCGCCGAAGAACAGCCGCAATTGATTGAGCGACAGCCCCTGGTGCACCTTGATCGTAAAGGAACGTGAGAAGACTTCGAGGTACAGTTTACCCTGATATCCGGGCCGGACGTCATCAAAGCGGGAATGCGTATCCGTGATGACGCGGGTAAAAATATCGAGACGTCCGGTCGAACTCTTGGGGTCGGCTTTGGCATGGATGTAAGGGGGTAACGCCAGCTCTTCGAGCAGCGGGATCAAATAGGCATGGCCGCGCTCCAAGACGGCGGCAGGTTCGAGAGACAACTCATACATCGTGAGCGTCCCGAGCTTTGCCGCCACGGTGTCCTGGCCGGGTAAAAAACTGCTGCGGATCCGATAGGCCACCGGCCCGAGGCGCAAATCGAGGCTCGCCGGTTGAAATTGGGGCTCTTCCAGAGGCGCCGCGCCTGAGCGGATCCAGCCCTCATGTGCGGCTTGCTGCAGCCATTGTAAGGGCAGCACTCCGGCCCGTAGGCTCATGGGCATCTCGGGCCGGGTGGCAGATGACGAAGGGGCAGCTCGTGGGCTCAGAATTTGGGCTCTCCCTCAGTGCTGCGCACCGCAAATGAAAAGCGGTTAGCTAAAAAAGAAAATACAAGATGTCTTCTTCCGGCGTTTTAGCTGATAGCTGATAGCTGATAGCTGATAGCTGATAGCTAAGAACTCTATCGTGCCCCCTTTTCCATGGCGCGGCACTTAGCGCTGAAAATGCGGTAGCGGCAAATCCACCATGGTCAGTAAGCCGGGTTGGGCGCGGTGCACCAACGGGCTCATGTTGACCAACAGACCGGCGGCGGCGGAATCCTCCAGATCGGGACTCTTGATCGTTAATTCCAGCGTCGGCGTGCCTTCAATATAAATGGTATCACGCGTCTGTTCGGCGCCGAGATAGATCCGTAAATCGAGCGAAATCACTTCTTTGCCGTTGCTAACGCCCTTGATGAGATGCCGCACACCACACACCTGTCCGGGCTCGACCTGCCCGTGGGCGGCCTGCAGGGGTTTGTCGGTCAGCACGGGGACGATCCGTTCTTTGAAATCGTCGACATCCCACTTCAACACACGCGCGAGAAACGCCAGGGAATCGATTGGCCCGACCAGCCCGACCCGGTGCTGGGCGACATTGTCGGCGAAGGCTTGCGGCGTGAGGCCGACGCCGATGTGTTTCTGCAGCGAGGGTCTGCGCCCCAAGGCATTGACCACACGCGTGACTGCAATACGCGATACCTGCTGGCAGACGCCCGTCAAGAGCAAGACGAGCGTATCCATCACAAATCCCGGATTGATCCCGGTGCCGAGAATCGATACCCCATGTTGCTTGGCCAGATCATCCAGAGCCTGCGCTTGCTGCGCGTGGCGGTGATAGGGATAGAAGAGTTCTTCGGTAGACGAGACCACGTCGATGCCCGCTTTGATCAGGGTTTGCAACGTCGGCAAAACCTCGGCAAAGGTGGAAACCGTCGTCAAAAAGGCGATATCGACTTCATGGGGCTGCAGCGGTGGCAGGTGCCCGCGCACCGGAATGTCCAGCGGCGCTTTCAGGCCCATGATGTCACCCAAGTCTTGGCCCTGTTTGGCCGGATCCGTGTCGATGGCGGCCAAGATGTGCCAGTCCGGTTTGGTGATGAGCAGACGGGAGACGGCCATACCGATGGGACCCAAGCCAATTTGTACGACCTTCATCACAGTGTTTCCTGTGCCATACGAGCCGCACCCTACACCCAAGAGAGCGTATCCATGCTCTTGGGAAACTTCTCGGACAACACGGCATTGCATGAGGTGCCGAGCAATGCCGTGCATGATTATCGACCTTTTGCGGGCGATGTCAACACCCGATCTGCCTAGCGGTATGAACCCACTTGACACGCTGCTACGAGAGTTGCTACAACTCTTTTGTTTATGCGCTTCCGGGGTCCAGGGCGAGCACCGTGTCGTGGCGGGATACGCCTCTCATGGCGTGGGAAGTCGGGCAGCAAGGAGAGACAGATGAAAAAATACACGGCCTTGACGCAGAACATGTTCCGTCACTTGGCCCGTGGCGAGGAGGTACAGTATCAATCCTTCCAAGTCAAAAGTGTGGAGGACAAGTTGGTCGTGCGGGGGAAGCTACGCGATGGCCGGGAAGTGGAGCTACACTTCCGTCGCCGTTCAGGCAAAGAGGTAGGTTTTTCGAAAGAACAATTTAAAAATATCTTTGCCTTCCGCGAAAAGCCCATATTCAGTATTAACATCCGGTCGCGGCAGGCGCAGCAGATGAGCTGAGGGCGGGGACGACAACGGCATGTGATGGGGTGAGGCGTAACGCCGAAAGCGGATGGAGGAGGGCGGCGTCCGGCTAGCCCGCACCCTCCACAAGGTTTTCCTTACGAAGTCGAGGCCGTCGATGAGGCCGTCGAGGCAGAGCTGTCCGTCGTGGACGTAGTCGAGCCGCTACTGCTGTCGCTTGTGCTGTCGCTTGTGCTCTCTGTTGTGCTCTCTGTTTTGCTTTCCGTGTTGCCGGCTTCGGGCTTGCTTGGACTGTCGTTCTCAGCCGCCCCATTCTTCCCGGATTTCCGGGCGTAATCCGTCACGTACCAGCCATCGCCCTTGAGGTGGAATGTCGACCGAGAGATGAGCTTTTGCACGGAGCCGGTACAGACGGGGCATTCGGCGACGGGCGGCTCCGAAAATTTCTGCATGCGTTCAAACTCGTGGTTACAGTGCTGACAGCGATATTCGTAGATTGGCATCTCTCACTCTCCTTACGCTGTGGCGCAGGCATTGAATCATACCGTGTAGGATAAGGCTGCGGGATGTATGCTAAAAATTTAGCACTCATCATAGAAGAGTGCTAACAAATGTAATATGGCTCCTGCCAATTGTCAAGCACATGGAGGCAAGGCAGGATAGCCGCGCGACACACCACCATGAATGGGCGCATTCGCGGCCAAACGCAACCGCGTTAGATGTATGGATGGTGAGGAGATCATGCATGACGGCTGCTACCCCTGATCGCCAGGCGATGTATGACCAAATTATCAGCCAACCGGCTTTGCTGCTCGAGGTGTGCGACCGGGCCGAGCCCCTCGTGCAGCAGACGTTAGCGCGATTTCCCGTACAAGGCTGGCAAGCGGTCTACACGGCTGGGTGTGGGGATTCGTTCTATGCGGGTTTAGCCTGCGAACTGGCGTTTGCGCGTTTTGCCCGCTTACCCGTCAAAGCGCTGCCCGCGATGTCGTTTGCCCGTTACGAAGTCGCCAATTTCCCGGAGCAAGCGGTGGTCTTTGGGATTTCCAACTCCGGCGCCGTGGCCCGCTCGATCGAAGCCGTCGCTTTGGCTCGGGCGGCAGGAGCGGATACCATCGCCGTGACCGGCCGTGAGGACAGTCCGATCACGCAGGAAGCCGCCGCCGCCCTGGCGCTTCCCATTGCGTCGATGGGTCGCTCCTCGGGGATTCGCTCGTATACCGTGCAGCTCGTCACCTTGCTGCTCTGCGCCATCCGTCTGGGCGAGATGCGCCAGACCCTGTCAGCGGCGGAGGCCGCCACCCGGCGTCAGCAGCTCCGCGATGCCGCCGGGTGTATGGAGGCGACGCTTGAAGCCAACGGCGCTCCCATTCGGCAGCTCGCTGAGCGCCTGCAGGAGTAGGAACATTGGGTCTTTGTCGGGGCCGGCCCGAGTTATGCGACCGCCCTCTTTTCCGCTGCCAAGCTGGTGGAAAGCTGCGGGGCGAATGCCTGGGCGCAGGATCTCGAGGAATGGGCGCATATCCAATTCTTCAATCGGCATGAGCAGACGCCAACCTGTCTGCTCGTGCCGCCGGGGCCGAGCCTGACGCATGCCCTGGAATTGTTGCCCTATGTCAAAGACGTGGGACGGCATACGCTGGTGGTGGCCAGTAACCCGGAGGCGTTTCACGCCACCCAGGCCGATACGCTGTTGCCTGTCGTGCAGACGGTGCCCGAATGGTTGTCGCCGTTGGTGTATGGTCTCGCGGGTGAATTGCTGGCGTACTATCTGGCCGAGGTGTGGGATACGCAGTTTTTCACCGCCACCAGACGCGGCGTCAGCCCTGGCGGGGACCGTCTCCGTGGCAGTCAGATTCTGCGGCGCCTGGAGGCGCTCCAAGACGCCACCGAGGGGAATGCGGAATGCGGAATGCGGAATGCGGAATGCGGAATGCGGAATGGGCCCATCACGCGACGACGGGGTGTGTGGTGGCGATGAGCCGTAAGCGTCCGGACGATGGGGGGAGGTGACCATGACGCTGCAAGACTTGCGCTATGTCGTGACCCTAGCAGAGACGATGCATTTTGCTCGGGCCGCTGAGGCATGCTATGTCAGCCAGCCGACATTAGGGTTGTTCCCCAATAGTTAATGAGGTAGGCTATCCTCCCCCAAACGATGGAGGGAGCCCAGCCAGGTCATTGGTTATCCGAGATGATCGGCAGATGAAAGCCTTAACCGGTGTGTCTCAGACGCAATTTGACTTCTTGCTGCCCGCCTTCAGCCACGTCTATCAACAGGCTCAGCAAAAACGCTATGAGGAGGGTGTCCAAGCTGGCAAACGCAGCCGAAAGCCGGGTGCAGGTATCAAAGGCAAATTACCCACTCTGTCAGACAAACTCCTGTTCGTTCTATATTATTACAAGACGTATCCGACGTTTGATGTTCTTGGTGCACAATTTGGTATGGTACGTTCGAAAGCGAATGAAAATCTCCATAAGCTCTCTCCCATCCTGTATGACACGTTAGTGCAGTTAGACCTCATGCCTTATCGAGAGTTGAAGACCCCAGAGTCGTTGAGGGAGGCGTTGTCAGGTGTGGATCAACTGATTATTGATGCGACTGAAAGAAGCTATCGCCGGTCACAAGATGAGACGACCCAACGTGAACACTATAGTGGTAAAAAAAAGCCATACGCTGAAAAATACAGTGATGTCGATGCCGGATAAATGGATCGTCTTTCTGGGCCGTACGTTTAGTGGTCACAACCATGATTACAGCATGTTAAAACAAGAGTTCCCACCGGACTTAGACCGGTTTAGTGACGTAGAAGTTTGGGTGCACCTGGGTTATCAGGGGATTCAGTCGGACTACAAAGGCGAAATGCTTGAGATTCCACACAAGAAACCCCGGAAGAGCAAGACGAATCCGACTCCAGAATTGACGGCGGAGCAGCAGGCGGCGAATTATGCCGTGAGTCAAGTTCGCATCTTGATCGAACATGCCATCGGCGGTATGAAGCGTTTCAACATTTTGGTGCAGCGTTTCCGCAACCGCAAAGATCACTTTGAGGATGATTCGGTGGGCATCTGGGCTGGGCTAGGGAACCTGATCTTATGCTATTGAGGAACAACTCTATTAAGTACGCAAATCAAAAAGCTGGAGGAGGAACTCGGCGTAGCTCTGTTCGAGCGCACGAACAAGCGGGTCATGCCGACCCCAGCCGGGCGGGATCTCATTGCGCAGGCCCGTGTGGTCTTGGAAGAAGCCGAGAAATTCCGGCAGATGGCGCAACAATCGCATGATCCCATGGCCGGACCATTCCGGCTCGGCGTCATCCCGACGCTGGGTCCGTATCTGATGCCGTATCTCGTGCCGCAGATTCGCGTACGTTATCCCCAACTTCGGTTGTATCTGCGGGAGGATATCACGGAGCGTCTGCTCGGCCACATCCGTACCGGTACGCTCGATGCCCTCCTGGTGGCGCTGCCCATCCATGATGAGGGTTTAGATATGATTGAACTTTTCCGGGAGCCTTTCGTGCTGGCCTTGCCGGCAAGGGCGCCGTTAACGCGGAAATCCCGGGTGCGCGAGTCGGACCTCGCCGATGCGCAGATCCTGCTGCTCGAAGACGGACACTGTCTCCGGGATCAGGCCCTCGCCGTCTGCGGCTTTCCACCGCGCGGGGCGGAAGATTTTCGCGCCAGCAGCCTCGAAACGTTACGCCAGATGGTCGCCGCCGGAGTGGGTTGTACCCTGTTGCCAGCTCTCGCCGCCTCCGCGCCATCGCCCAGTGAAGCGCTCATTGCCTTGCGTCCGTTCGCCACACCGGTACCGTATCGGACCCTTGGCTTGGCGTACCGCCGGGGCTTTCCGCGCGCGGAAACGGTGCAGGCATTTGCTGAGCTGATCCGCTCGCATGTCCCGGATGGCGTGATGGGACTGACGGGGCGCAGTGAAGCGAAGAAGCCAGGCGCCAAGGTGCGGGTGACGCCCGAGGCTGCTGCTCCGTAGCGCAACCTGGAGCGTTGAATACTACTATATTGATGTGATCTTGCTGATTGCAACCGTCGGAAAGCATTGAGGATCATGCGTATGCCCACCATACACATCGAACTCCAAGATGAGGTGCTCCTCGCCTTGAAGGAGACACCAGAAGGGCTCTCACAGGTGATTCGGATGGCAGCTGCAGCAAAACTCTATGAATTGGGGAAGCTTTCGTCCGGACGCGCTGCGGAGCTTGCAGGAATTCCTCGTGTCAGTTTCCTGCAGGCGTTGGCACGCTATGGCGTCTCTATCTTCGATCTGACGGAGGATGAACTCGTCCAGGATTTGTACCATGCCTGAGTTGATCATCTGCAACACGTCACCGTTATTTTATCTCCATAGGTTACGACAGCTCGAATTGTTGCAGAAGCTGTATCAACAGATCGTGGTGCCGGAAGCGGTGCGCGACGAGCTACACGTGGGGCGTGTGCAGGGTGAGGACGCACCTGACATTGCCGCATATGAGTGGATAACAGTGCGCGCGGTACAGGCCCCGGAGGTCATGACACTGATCACGGATTTGGGCGCTGGAGAAGCGCAGGTATTGGCCCTCGCACTCGAAGAGCCAGATAGCTTAGTCATTGTCGATGACGGGGTGGCTCGTGCTGTGGCGCAGATGCGGAATATTCGTCTGACCGGTACAGCTGGCGTACTCCTCAAAGCGAAGCAGGAAGACCATATTACAGTCGTTGCACCGCTACTCGAGCGGTTGACACAGATGGGATTTCGGTTGAGTAGCGCAGTCAGAGCCACGATCTTGACACTGGCCCAGGAGTAACTTCATCATTGTAATGCCCGCACTGTCTGACCCTCCCGTTTTTCACGATCCTGTGAAAATCCCGGCAATTTCCA
>CBCXVS010000158.1:0-17497 GCA_965178525.1 uncultured bacterium
GATAGGTCCGCACACGGACCTGCATTTCCTTCAACTGGTTCAAACCACTTAAGTTAGGCGTCTTCAGGTCGCACGCTCAGGTCCCCATGTATCTCATCTTCTGGAGGTCTACAATCTTGTCGTGGCAAGCCAAACCCGCGGCTGATGCAACGGAAAAGGGGAAAGTGACGAAAAAGGGCAAACAATTCGGAGAGCAACTTCCACCAGGACCTTCAGTTATGTGAACTTGAGAACCCCTTTCGTCGGGACCCTAGCAGCACTAGAAATTCCAGTCGACACCTCGTCGGGCGTTGCTCAAATCTATCTAGGCGCAGGTAGAATATGCGTTCATCTCCCCTGCCCCAGAAAGGAAAACACCAATGACACGTTATGTTCTATACGGAGTCATGCTGGTTCTGCTGGTTGGTATCGTAGGGCGGGCAGCCGCCGTGCCAATCATTGTGGAATCCGGGTGGACTCTGACACGCACCGTCGCCTTTGACGGTGCACAGGCGGCGCACTACAACCGGTTGGACGGGCAGCTCTATGTGGGGAGGCGTAGCAGCAACGCCTCCAACCGTGAAGATGGTGTGTATCGTATCAACGCCGACGGAAGCGCGACCAAGGTTGCAGATGGTGACAGAGTGGCAACCGTCGTGGTCGGCCCTGACGGCGACATCTTTTTTTCTGAAGACTTCGGAGGACGCATCTATCGCATTCCATTCGGGAGTAGGCGTCGTGCCACATGGGTTGCCGGCTTCCACCGTGACGACGATGATCCGGTTGGGATGGCCATTGCTACCGCAACTAGGACCGGTGGTATACTTGCTCCTGGAGATGCACTTGTCGTCGACCGAGGATTTAATGGCCCTGACGAAGTCTGGCGCTTTTCGTCTCGCACGCCTGAGGGAGAAATGCCCATACACCGCGATGACGGCACGCTAATCGACGCTGTCGATATCGCCATGGGTACGGGAGCGGTTTATCTGGTCGATGGGCGTGGTGCTCTGGATGGCGCCATTTATCAACTTCATGCCGATGGCTCGCTCACCCCGCTTGTCACCTCGGAGCCCATCGCGGAGCCGCAAGGTATCATAATTGATCCACTTACGGGAGACTTGTTTGTGCTCGATGCCGACGCGAACCGGCTCGTCAGGGTCGATCCGGATACGGGTGACGTACGTGACATGTTCACCGGCTTTTCCTTCTCTACGGATGCGGTGGGAACGGTGGCATGGGCCGGCGTGGACGTCAGCCCTAACGGCGTTGAAATCTTCCTCACCGACAGAGGCGCTAGGACGATCTACACGTTCACTTGTAACTCGCAGCCGTGTCAGCAGGCCGTGCTGCGCACCGACTTCTCCCTGGGATTCTGCGAGTTGGACGACAGCATCTTCTGCGCTCCCCACGATGCCTGCCCATACTGCCGGATCATGTTTGTAGACTGCGAACAAATCTGTGCCGGCCCGCTAGATGCCGCGCACAATCCCGCTTTGGTAGAACGTGGCAGAAACGAGTGCCCACAAGCCATGTGTGACTTTGGCCAGGCGGGCAATCAGTGTCCATCCGATGTGCAACTGCTCTATTGCGCGATGGTGCGTTGTTTCGTCGGACAGTTCAATCCTCCTCTCGACAGTATCGACGGCGTGAGCAGCTGTGATTTGTCTCCGTAGCGTCGCTTCTGGTTGCGTGCGGGCGTGTAAATCTTCATCGCGGCTTTGAAAACCGCATCCTGGCGGTGCAACCGGACAGCTCCTATGTCGCGGGAACCGGTTGCGCCTTATGCTTTTGTGCTGGGAAATCGCTAGGGGAAACCGCCATGCCTGAGACACGAGGCCCTGGTCACCAGTCTCCTCCCCGCATCTCCGCTCTGCTCATGAGCGGATCGTTTCTACTCTGTATCCTGCTCACGGTCAGCCAGGCCCAGATTACCCTCGATGGCAGTCTCGGCTCGCGTGTCCCCCTGATAGGCCCCGACTATACGATTCTCGCCGAAATGGGACAACAACGCGGGGGCAATCTGTTCCATAGCTTTGACCGGTTCAACGTGGGGTCGGACGAAAGTGCGACGTTCACGGGTCCGGACACCATGAACAACATTATAGGCCGTGTCACCGGTGCACAGCCCTCGACCATTGATGGACGGTTACGGTCAGGGATTTCCGGGGCGAATCTGTTTCTACTCAATCCGCGTGGGGTGTTCGTTGGTTCAAACGCCAGACTGGATATCAGTGGGTCATTTCACATTGCCACCGCGGATTTCCTGCGCTTTACAGATGGCATGATCTTTTCGGCGCACCTGGGCCAGGGGAGCACGTTGACGATGGCATCGCCAACGGCCTTCGGATTTTGGAACCGCAACCCGGCAGGGATTTCCATCCAAGAGAGTACGCTCTATGTTCCAGAAGGCGAGGCCATGTCGGTGATTGGTGGAGACATTCACATCACGGGTAGCTCTCTCCAAGCACCGAGTGGGCGGATTCACATCGCCAGTGTCGCGTCAGAAGGTGAGGTTGTGTTCGATCCGACGATGCAGAGCCTTGATTTGGGTGTTGCGTCCGTTCAGCGTCTTGGAGAAATTGACATCATGCGAGGGACGCGCATCGATGTCAGTGGCGACGGAGGTGGGACAGTCGTCATCCGAGGCGGCCGCCTCATGGTAAATCATTCATCTCTGCTTGCCAATACACAGGGAAACCAGCATGGAAACCGTATCAGTATTGACCTTCAAGTAACGGAACAAGCATACCTAGCACAGAATACAACGATAGCGGCAGAGAGAATCGCGTCCTTCTCTGGTAGAGGAAATGCTGGAAATATACAGATCAAAGCCAATAGTCTATACATAGATGATTCTACTGTTGGCACTACAGTGGGTCTTTTTGCGTCAGGAAATGCTGGAGACATAGACATCCAAACGGGCCGTTTGCACGTGACTAGGGGGGCTGACATTAGTGCTGGCACCATGGGTATCGGGTCAGGCGGCATGATCAAGATCACAGCGACAGACGCAGTCATGATTGCTGATCGAAACAATAGCGGAAGTCATAGTAGAATTTCGAGTTTCACTGCTGACAGAGGGAATGCAGGCAATCTCTTCATACAGGCCCCAAGCGTTGTGATTGAGGATGGATTGATAGGAACGGGCAATGCGAGAGGAATGGGCAATGCGGGAGACATCAACGTGGAGGTTGGGCGTCTGTTCCTCAGGGAGGGGGGCCGGATCGATAGTAGCACCTTCGGCGCTGGCTCGGGCGGGGTCGTCATGGTGATAGGGACGGAGGCGATCACGATCACGGGTCGCAGCGCGACGACCGGTGCGCCGAGTGGTTTATTCAATGTCGCCGACGGCGGTGGGGATGCGGGTAGCCTGATTCTTTCAGCCCCCACAGTGAGCCTCCACAATGGCGGCCTTATTCTTGCTGAAACCACAGGTGAAGGTGGTGCGGGTGACATCATCATCAAGGCTGAATATTTGACTCTCTCAGGAGGCGCCCGCATCGACAGTCGCTCACGCAGTGCCGGATCAGGCGGGAGGGTAACCGTCATGGCAGAGGAAGTTATCACGATTACCGGTCAGGACAGTGGCCTCTTCACAACCGCTGAGGGCAGTGGACGAGGGGGAGATATTTTCCTTCAGGCACAGACCATTGAGCTCACCGGGGCGGCCTCAATTTCGGCCGCAAGTTTCGGCACGGGAAACGCCGGGAGTATTGGCATCACGGCTACAGGTTCTTTCCTCAGTGCTAACAGCACGGTGACCACATCAGCTGCCGCATCCGATGGCGGTGATATCGAGGTGAGAGCCCAGTCCATCATGCGTCTGCAGGATAGTCAGATTAGGGCTGCAGTCGATGGTGGACCAGGAACCACCGGGGGCAATATTATCATTGAATCTGAATTGGTCACGTTGGAAAACAGCCAGGTTATTGCGGATGCCTTCGAAGGAATGGGGGGCAACATTCGCATCGTGGCAGACGGGTTTTTGCGCGATGCCGACAGCCGCGTCAGCGCCTCCTCGGACTTGGGGATCGATGGCACGGTCGAGATTCAGACGCTGACCAATCTCAGCGGGCTCGTGACACCCCTGTCCCCGGGCTTTGTCTCGACCACCGCGTTGCTGCGGGATCCGTGTGCGACACAGTTGTGGGAAGGCACGGTGAGCAGTTTCGTGGTCGTAGGGCGTGATATAGCGCCCCAGGGACCCGAAGCGGCGCTGTCGAGCCCCCTGGTCATGCATGACCAGGGTCCACTGGCGGCCAAATCCACGATGGACGATATAGATGACGGGGATGATTCCCGCTTGCCGAGCCCCTTGCAGAGCTTGCGCGGCGCGCTCGACCACCCCTTGTGGATCACTCGCAGAGTTGTTGACGATGCAGATTTGAAAATCCATGATCAAAACGGCACTTGTGTTCCGATCCAGCTTGACTTGCTCAGCCATGACGTTTGCTTCTTACCGCTCCGTATCGGTGCGGGTTGCAAACCCGCGGCAACGAACCCTGTCAATAATCAATAATTGCGGTGCGTAGCACTTAGGACACGGCCGGCCGATGCCGGATCCAAGGCCGCGCCTGTTCGAAAGCCGCGGACGCGGCGATGATCGTCTCCTCAGACACGTGTTTGTTGGCAATCAGCCCCGCCAGCTCAGAAGCCGGTGCAAATGCCAAGTTCTCATCGACCATGATGCTTTCCTTCCATCAAAACAGACCTTCGATCTCGCCGTGCGCATTCAGGCGGATATGGTTGGCAGCCGGCACGCGCGGCAGGCCGGGCATGGTCATGATGTCACCGCAGATCGCTACCACAAACTCCGCTCCGGCCGACAGCCGCACGTCGCGAATCGGCACCGTATGGCCCAAGGGCGCGCCTTTGACGTTGGCGTCGGTGGAGAAGCTGTACTGGGTCTTGGCCATGCAGACCGGGAAATGGCCGTAGGTTTCTTGGAGATGGTTGAGCTGCCGGCGTACGGTCGTGTCGGCCATGATATCGGCGGCGCCATAGATCTGCGTGGCCACGGTTGTGATCTTGTCCAACAGCGGCATGTCGTCGGGGTACAGCGGTTGAAAGTCGGCGTCCCCGCCGTCGATCATCTCGACTACGTGTTGGGCCAGCTCTTCGATGCCGGCGCTGCCATTGGCCCAGTGCGAGCAGACGATGGCCTTGGCGCCGTATTGCGCCGCGGTCTCCTGTATCGCCTGCAGTTCGGCGTCGGTGTCGGCAAGAAATTGGTTGATGGCGACCACCGGCGGCACGCCAAAGGCATTGACGTTGCGCAAATGGCGCTCCAAGTTGACGCAGCCCATTCTGACCGCCTTGACGTTTTCCTTGCCCAGATCGTTTCTCCCTACGCCTCCATGCATTTTCAGCGCCCGCACGGTCGCGACGATGACCGCCGCGCTGGGCTTGAGGCCGGCTTTGCGACATTTGATGTCAAAGAATTTCTCCGCCCCCAAGTCGGCGCCGAAGCCGGCTTCGGTGACAACATAGTCGGCCAGTTTGAGCGCCGTTTGCGTGGCGATGACGGAATTGCAGCCGTGGGCGATATTGGCAAACGGGCCGCCGTGGATAAAGGCCGGGTTGTTCTCTAGTGTCTGCACCAGGTTGGGCATGAACGCATCTTTGAGCAACACCGTCATGGCGCCATCGGCGCTCAGGCTCTTGGCGGTGACGGCTTGGCGCGCGCGGGTCTGGGCCACCACCATGTTGCCGAGCCGGTTTTGCAAATCGTCCAGGTCTTTGGCCAGACAGAAGATGGCCATCACTTCGGAGGCGACGGTGATATCGAAGCCGTCCTCTCGGGGATAGCCGTTGCCCAAGCCCCCGAGCGAGACCACGACGTCGCGCAGCGCGCGGTCGTTCATGTCCAGCACGCGGCGCCAGGCGATGCGGCGGCTGTCGATGCCCAGCTCGTTGCCCCAGTTGATGTGGTTGTCCAGCATCGCCGAGAGCAAATTATGCGCTGTGCCAATCGCATGCAAATCGCCGGTAAAATGCAGATTAATGTCTTCCATGGGCACGACTTGGGCATAGCCGCCGCCAGCGGCACCGCCTTTCATGCCAAAGCACGGGCCTAAGGACGGTTCGCGTAGGCAGATCGCCGTTTTTTTGCCGATGCGGTTGAGGCCGTCGCCCAGTCCCACGGTGGTGGTGGTTTTGCCTTCGCCGGCCGGTGTCGGGGTGATGGCGGTGACCAGAATCAACTTGCCATCGGGCCGCCCGGCCAGTCCGGCGATAAACGCATAGCTAACCTTGGCCTTGGTGTGCCCGTAGGGCTGCAGGGCGTCATGGCGGATGCCGAGAGTGGCGCCGATGTCGGCGATTGGAAGCATGGCGGCGGCGCGGGCGATTTCGATGTCGCTTGTTGGCTCGTTCGATTGCATCGACTCATCTCCTGTCCCGTCTAGGGGGTGGTGTCGTGCTAATGCAATGTTAGCCGGGTTTGACGCCCATGCTCAAGCATCACGGAGATTTCTTTCCCGCTTATTTTCCACTCTACAATTACCCATACTCGGGGTCAATACGGACTGACATCCAACGCCATTGGGGATGTTGGGCATGTGGCGTATTTCGACTCGACTCGAAAAACGTCATGGCGTCAAGGCCATAGCTCAGAGTATCCTCTTAGGCACCGACTCCGGCAGGTGACAACCTAGAGGGAGAATACCATGACGCTTCTCGATCATCCGGTGATTGCCAGCCGTTACTTCTTTCCACGCATGGCGGCCGTGCCAACGCCTTATTGGGTCGAGGCAGCCGACGGCAGTCAGTTGGCCTGTTACCACTAGGCCGTCGATCCGGCGGCGAAGACCGTGGTGTATTTCCACGGCAATGGCGAGGTCGTCGCGGACTATCTCCCAGACTTCCCGAACTGGATGGCGCGGTCCGGATATAACGTTCTCCTGGCGGAATATCGCGGTTATGGCATGTCAACGGGCCGCCCGGCCCTGGCCGGCATGTTGCAGGATGTCTCCGCCATCATTCGGAGCCTGGACGTGCCCGACGACCGCATCGTCCTCTTTGGGCGCTCCATTGGGTCTTTGTACGCCTTGCATGGGGCCGGCCGGCATCCGCGGCTGGCCGGTCTGATTCTGGAGAGTGGTATTTCGGATATGTCCGAGCGTTTTTTCATGCGGGTCGAGCCCGCCGAACTAGGCGTATCCCAGACAGAACTGGCGCAAGAACTCAAAACCCACTTCGATTATGCCCGGAAACTCGAAAGCTTTCAGGGCCAGACCTTGATTCTACATGCCCGATTCGACGAACTCGTCAGCGCCCGCCATGCCGAAAACCTGCACGCCGCGGTGCCCGATCCGAAACAGCTGCACATCTTTGATCAAGGTGGCCATAATGATATTTTCTACCGCAACCGCGACGTCTACATGCCGCTCGTCGAAACCTTCCTCGCAGCGCTCTGAGGTCAAGAGCCGGTCACTGTGTACCGCTAACCCCTAACCCCTTCTTTTTCTAGAGAGGCGCCCATGCAAGACTCACGATCCCTGTCTGGTGAACGCCGCGATATCCGACAGCAAAACGGCTTCATTCTCTCCGGTATGACGGCTTCGCATGCCCTGTTTCACGCCTTCCGCCAGAGTCTCCTGGTGCTCTTGCCCAATGTGCGCGACAGCATGGGGCTCTCCGATGTGCAAACCACCTCGATTACCGCCATCCAGGAAGTCGCGGCCGGGTGTATCGATTTGCCCGGTGGGGTGCTGATGGATCTGCTCAAACGCCACTGGGGCCTGGTGATGACGCTCTGTACCGTCGCCTTCGGCATCGGCTGGCTCATCGTTGGGTTGTCCCCGGTCTATCCCGTCCTGCTGTTGGGCATGGCCATTGTGGCCGCGGCCTCCTCACTGTGGCATTTGCCAGCGACGGCGGCGCTATCGGACCGCTTTGCCGAACGCCGCGGCTTCGCCCTCTCGGTCCATAATGTCGGGGGCAATATCGGCGATATCATCGGACCGGCTGTGACGGGGTTGTGTTTGGCCGCTCTGGCTTGGCGGGGCATTATTACCATGTATTCGATTATCCCGCTACTGGTGACGTTTCTCGTGTTTTGGGCCTTTCGGGATATTGGCCGCACCGGCGCTGACGCTGCGGTCACGACGACCCTGCCCGAACAACTCGCCTATACCAAGCAGATGTTCAAGAATGGGCCCTTGTGGGGGGTGATTATCGTGGCCGGTCTGCGGGGCATGGCGTTTGTGGCGTTTATGGCGATTATCGCGCTGTATGCCAAAGACGTGCTGGACCTGAGTGGACAGATGCGGGGGTGGTATTTTGGTCTGCTGAATTTAGTCGGCCTGGCCTCAACCCCGGTCTTGGGCCATGTCTCGGACCGCTTTGGCCGCAAAGTGGTGCTAGTGCCCGGTCTGCTGTTGCTCTGTGTATTGATGCTATTGATAGCGTGGTATGGCCACCAAGGCGCCTTTTTGCTGCTGTTGATGCTGACTGGCATCTTTCTCTACAGCGATCAGCCCATCCTGACGGCTGCAGCCCTCGATGTCGTCGGACGCCGGGTGACGACAACGGCCATTGGGTTCGTGTCGTTTTCCCGCCTGGCGCTGAGTGCGCCCTCGCCCGTGATTGCGGGGTGGTTGTACCGTCCTGAGGCGCCACAGATGGTATTCTACTACATTGCCGGCCTGTTTGCGCTTTCGGCGCTTGTGCTGATCCTGCTGTCCCTGCGGCCACCTGACGCCAGCCCGGCAGCGTGAGCAAAAAGCGGCACGGGAGCCCGTGACCTAAACGACCCGAAAGGGAGTCCGCCCATGGGTAACGATGTCGCTCATTTTGTCCAGGAACTTAGGATACCTGGTTGCCATTTCATACCCAAGCGTGTATCGTCGATCCATGATGACCATGGGGTAAGTACTGAGGCAACATTAAATGTATCTTTCCTCTGGAGAAATATATCAAGGTAATGATGCCCAGGCGCCTGGAAGGGAGGAACAGGAGGGACATATGGCCTACACAGATGCCCAAGGTTACGCAGTTTCCACATCATCGTCGGAAGCGTTGGCAGCGTATACACAGGGGGTGAGCTTGTGGATACGCTGGCGCGGTGGGGCCATGGAGGCCCTCGACAGCGCGCTTGCCGACGACCCCCATTTTGCCCTGGCCCACTGTACCCGCGCGTATTTGGCCTGGCGCATGGGCCGGGGCGATATCGTGGCGGACGCCCATCAGCAGGTCATGGCGCTGGCGGAGAGCGTGCACGACCCGCGCGAACACCTGCATACCCAAGTCGTCGATGCCATTCGCCAGCACGATACCGCCGCCACCTTGCAACGCCTGGAACAGCTTGTCGAGGCGTATCCGGCCGACCGCGCGGCCACGCAGGTCCTCAATTTCGCCTATAGCGCCCGAGGCGATAAGCAGCGGGCCTTGACGCAAGCCCGCCGCAGCCTCGCGGCCAGTCCGGACGACCCACACTTCCTGACCATGACCGCGTTTTACCTCGAACAGTCCAATACGGACCCCGATGAGGGCTTACAGCTCGGCCTCCGTGCCCTAGAGGCCGAGCCCGGCAATCTCTACACCTACCATGCCGTGGGTCACAACTACCAGGGGCGTGGGGATTATGCGCGGGTCTTGGGCACCTTCGAGCGCGCCAACTCCATCGAACGCTATCCCCACTTGCTCTGGCACCTGGCCGAGGTCCATGCCATTCTGGGAGACACCCGTTTTACGAGCGACTACTGGGCCTCGACGGCCCCGGCCCTGCCGCTCTTCGAGCGTATTGAGCTGCAGTGGCGACTCGAAATGCTACGCGATGCACCGGTCGATATGTTCATCTGGCAAGACCTGGCCGAGCAAGGGGAGCAGCTCCTTGAACAGGCTGATTATCTTACCATCTGGATGCATCACTGGATCGGCCTGGCTCTGGCCCGAGCGGGAGAGACGGAGAAGGCGCAGCAGCAGGTGGTGCGCTTGCGCCAGCTTCCGGAAGGGCGTGCCGGTGGGTATTGGGCCACTGTTGGGTGGTCACTGCTCGAAGGCGAGATCGCCCTCATCCGGGGCGATCTCGCAACGGCGGTCGATTTGATGACCCCGGCCGTGCAACACATGCATGATTTGGGCGGCGGCAGTCGAGAACAAAAAGATATCTTCCTCGACGTCTACCTGGAGCTGCAACGCCGTCTTGGGAATGCGGATGCGGTGATCGAGCTGGCCGAGCGCCGCTTACACCTGAATCCCAACCATTTCCAGTCCCTGGCAGCCCTGGCCTGGGCCTATCACGACATTGGGCAGACGTCGCGGCAGCAGCAAACGTATCAGGAGCTGATCCAGCGGGCCGACGCGGCGCCAGTGGCGGCACACCTGCCGGCACTCCTGGAGGCACGTCAGGCGCTTGAGCTTGCTTGACGCGTTCGGCAGTAGGCTGCATGGATCACCGGCCCCGGAATCCGCCGTGTTGGATTCTGGGGCTATGTCTAGCGAAACGTCGATGGATGTTTCCCATTCGTCTGCCAACATTCGAAGACGGGGACTAACGAATGGCCTTTAACACACTCGCCTATGCCCGCCAGCTCGAAGCCGCTGGCGTGCCGTAAGAGCAGGCCAAGGCACAGGCTGAAGCCTTAAACGGGGTGTTGCAAGAACAAGAGAGCACGCTTGCGACCAAGAGTGACTTGGCTGATCTGCGAGCGGACTTTGAGGGTCTTCGGGCCGACGTGCGGATCGAAATAGAGGGTGTGCGGACCGAAATGCAAACGCTTCGGGCCGATGTCTTCCATGAAATAGGTGATCTCAAAGGCGCTATCGGCCGGGTTGAAGGCGAACTACGGATCATTCGCCGCCTGTTTTACATCGTATGTGGCGGTATTCTGGCCCTACTTCTCAAAGATGTCATTACGGACACGATCGTGAAGCTCGCTCAGCCGTAGTAGAGCGTCGGCTGAGCATGTGCGCAGCCAATGGAGGTCAGCCATGTTGGACATGATCATTAAGGGTGGTCGAGTGGTGACGCCTGCTGGTGTCGGGGACTGGGATGTGGGGATCGTTGGCGAGAAAATTGTGGCGGTGGCGTTTCCCGGCATTCTCCCCGGCGAGGCGAAACAGGTCATCGACGCCAACGGCAAGATCGTGGTGCCCGGCGGTATCGAGACCCACGCCCACGCCGTGGCTAACGTGCAGCCCGGCGCTCGCGCCCTGGTTGCCGGGGTGCCCAACGCCGGTCCACTGGACCATTCTCTAGGGGCCATCTGGGGCGGCACGACAACCGTGATCGATTTTGCGCCGGTGCCCAATGAAGGCGACTTGGCCCAGGGGATTCACGACTACCTCGTACCCTGGCAAGGCAACGCGTACACGGACTACTCCACGCACTGTATCTACACCACTAACAACACGCCCGACACCATCGCCCGCTACAAAGAGCTTGTCGATGCGGGCTTTCCCAGCGTCAAAATCTTTACGACGGACATTCGGCCTCCTGAAGGGCAACTCACGAGCCTGACGCCGGTCGGCAAGATTGACACCGGGCGACTGGGTGACCTGATGCAGCAGATCGCCCGGCACAGCGGTGTGCTGGCGGTGCACGGCGAGGACGATGAGCTGGTCATGTACAACTATCTCCTGGCCCAACAGCGGGGCCATTGGGATTGGCATAACGTCCATCTCATCCACTCCAAGCTGGTGGAGGATCTGGCTTTTCAGCACATCGTGCGGCTGGCGGAGCACACGGGCGCTGGGACCTACTTCGTGCACGTCACCGCCAAAGAGGGCCTAGACGCCATCTCCGAGGCTCGCAGCCGGGGGTTGCCCGTCTATGGCGAGGTGCTGACGCTGGCGCTCTCCTTCAACTGCGACCGGTACAAGGAGGAAGACGGCATGAAGTACCACACGTACCCCTCCTTGAAGTATGAAGCGGACCGTCTGGATCTGTGGGATGGCCTGCTGCGGGGCGACCTCTCGTTCACGGCCACGGACAGCAGCTTCACCACCTTCCTGGATAAGATTGCCGGACGCAATGTCGTAGACGTGCGGGGCGGGAATATCGGTATTGAGATTCGCATGGGGGTCAACTACACCGAGGCGGTGGTGCAGCGGGGCATGTCCCTGCAGGACTACGTCGCCGTCACCTCCGCCAACGCCGCCAAGCTGCTGGGTCTCTATCCCCGCAAGGGCGCTATCGCCGTGGGTAGCGACGCCGATATCACTGTCATCGACCCGTCGGTGCAGAAAACGCTGACCATGGCCGACCTGCACCTGCGAGACTATAGTCCGTGGGAGGGCTGGGAAGTGCAGGGCTGGCCCACGACGGTCATCCTGCGCGGCAAAGTAATGGTAGCCAACGGCCAACTTCTCGGTTCGCCCAGCGATGGGCAGCTCATTCCCCGGAAAATCGATCCTGGGGTGTTGCGGCGCCCGGCGTTCTGAGTCCTGCTGGTCATCCGTCGCAAATCGCTTCGATCCAGGTCTTGAGCCGTCTGAGAATGGTATAGATTTGGATAATATCTTCGGAAGCGGCGTCAAACGCCTGGCTGACCGCATAATGCGGCTGTTGGGCGTCCAGAATTAAGAAAAACCAGATTCGGCCCAGGACATAGCATCCATAGATGGCTTGGTCATTCTGATTGATGGCTCGCGCTACGAGCATCGCGGCCAAGACTTGTGCCGCCGGGTCTAGGTCTCGGCCTTTTTCGGGCTTGTACTCGTGTAGGCAAAAATACGGTATCACTGGATCATAGCGTCCGCGGGCGATCATGCCATCAACGACACCGGACAGCTCATACTCGCCGACCGTCGCGGTCAAAGATCGTCCGGCAAAGAAACTGTAGTTGTCGCCCTCAAAATCGACGAGGGCAATGAACGGGCCGATAAAATTGAGCTTGAGCTCTTCTTCGTTCCAACTCCGCACATGTCGAGCGAGACGTTCTCGAACCACGTCGACAAGTGGCGGCATGGCTTCCGGCGTGTCCTCTGGCTGTAGCCAGGCATGCAGTAACGGATGGTCAGGGCGCTCTTGGAGTGCGAACGTGTCATGCAGTTTTTGCTCCGACCACTGTGCAAAGGGAATCCGTTGTACGTGCATAATGGTGCCCTGGGTCTAAGGTTTAGAATCAATCCCCAGCGTGTATGTCCGAGAAGAGGATAGAAATTTCAAAAACACTTTTCAAGCCAGCTAGGATCCTGCTGTCGTATCGGGTGTATCATCGGGTTCGACACGAGGGCAAACGTGAGGAGACATCAACGATGACGCTTGGTATCGCGCTTTTGGGGACGGGTGGTATTGCCCAGCGCAGCTTCGCCCCGGCCGTGAACGCGGTAGACGACGCACAGTCAGACACCCCCCGCAGAGCGGGTGGCTTGATGAGCCGTGCCGCCTCAAAGGCGGCTGGGGCAATGGTCTCAGTTTGATGACCTAAAACCGTCCTTCATCATCGGTGGCTTTTTTGATCCCGGATATTGGCCATGTCGAGTTCCAGCTCGAAGCCAAGAGTCGAGAGCGTATTGCCATGAGTTCCGAAAGGTCTGCCCAAGTCGTTGAGATCACGTTCTCCAAACAGCCGCGCGATGGCAATTTGCTAGTGCGCTTGGGGAAATCGGTGACTTTACTCCCGGAACGCTCAAAGCTGTTCAAGTCGCACTGGGTCGAACCAGTGGCTTACCTCAAAGATTCAGTTACGGGAAGGGAGGGGGATGTGCCTACAACTCTCAAAACATCCATTTGTCTGCCTATACTCGGTCTGGGCATTCTTATGGCCGCCATCAATGTCCATCTCGTCCTGACCGTATGTGCATTTGTGGCCGCTCTCGTTGCACTGCACCTTCTGCTTACGTCGAGACCGATGCTCTACACCGGGTATCTCGAAGACCTTAATAGTGACTTGCCAACAACACGTCAGACATTGAAAGCGCTGTTTAACGCGGCACATAAGTCGATTCGGATTCTGTCCGGACAACTGAGCCCGCTGGCATATTTCAACTCGGAGATATTCGATGCCTGGCGAGATGCGATTGAGAATCGTAACGTGTCTGTCGAGATTGTTCTCGGTGAACCCCATATTAATCTCGACTCTCTCAAGGGTCACGTAGAGGTTCTCGATGGGAGTTTTTGGGATGAATTCAAGGGCTGGATGCAGGACGAACAAATCGTCGTTTTAAGGACCCGGCGGCGTGCTTATCCACCTCACTTTATTGTCGTGGATGGCAAGCATGTACGTGTCGAAGAGCCACATCCGGTCTAGCCGCGTTTGGATGAACAAGAAAAGCGCCCAGCATATACCATTTACTTCGATGAGAAGGCACATTGGTATGAAAAGCGCTTCTCGAAACTCGCCCGTAAATCGATTCGTGTTAAGTCATAGGTGACCACAACGTGAACAACGGCAGTCAGTTCCTTGATTATCTTCGCAAACTTCTCCACAGTCTTCTAGAAGCTTCGGAGATTCTTTTTGTTCCAGACCCCACTGCCCTGCTTATTATGATGCTACCGACAATTTATATTACGCTGCGTTATTTGTTTTACCGCGTTATTCCTTTCCCACCTATCCGGTAGATAATAACCTCATTTCTGCGAATCTTCGCCGTCAGTTCTGTGTCCTGATTCTGACTCCGAAGGCCCTTCATCGTCGAACCACCCCCCCATCGAGCAGTTCAATTGAATCACAATAAGCAACAGGTAGACTCGATCCCCTTGTTCCCCCCCACCTCCCCAGCCCATCAACCCATGCTATATTTCGGACGTCACTCGTGATATAGTTGCTCCATCGTTCAGGTACGCCGGTCAACCTTGGGCAGGGGAGAGTCCTCATGGTCGCCAGTCACGCCAGTCGTTCCGCTGAAATCCGGGCCAAATTAACCCATCCCATCATCGATTCCGACGGTCATATTATTGAAATTCTGCCCGTGTTGCTCGACTTTGTGAAACAAGTCGGGGGTGCCGATATGGTCGAGACGTTTGAGACCCTGGCGCAACGCCGCCGGGCGTATGAAATGTCACTCGACGAACTCCGTCATACGCGGGAGACGGTGAGCACCTGGTGGCTCACCCCGACGCGGAATACCTTGGATCGCGCCACCGCCTCACTGCCACGATTGCTGACCGAGCGCATGGATGAACTCGGCCTCGACTTTTGTGTGCTCTTTCCGACCACCGGCCTGGGCTTCCCGGGCTTGGCAGAAGACGAGTTGCGCCACGTCGCGTGCCGCTCGCTCAACTTGTATGTTAAAGAGATCTACGGCCCCTATGCGCATCGCATGACGCCAGCGGCGACGATTCCGATGCACACGCCGCAGGAAGCCATCGCGGAGCTGGAATTTGCCGTACAGGAACTGGGGTTGAAAGCGTCGATGATTGCGAGTTACGTGCGCCGCCCGATACCGGCTGTGCAACAGCAATTTCCGGATCTGCCGGCCCCGCACGGCACCTGGATCGATGGGTTTGGCGCCGATAGTGCATACGATTACGACCCGTTTTGGGCCAAATGCATTGAGCTGGGCGTGCCACCCGCTTGCCATTCCGCTGGGTTTGGGTTTTCCACCAACTCCGCCAGTACGTTCTTCATGCAGAATCATCTGGGCCATTTTGCCGCGGCGGCCATGGTCTTGTGCAAATCGTTGTTCTTCGGTGGCGTCACCCATCGCTTTCCGGCGCTTCGCGTGGCGTTGTTGGAATGTGGTGCAGGATGGGGGGCAGACTTGTATGCCGGCATCATCGAGCGCTGGGAAAAACGCAATGTGACGGCGTTACGGAACGTCGATCCGGCGGCGCTGGACGTCGATGCCCTGATGGACCTGTACGTCCGATACGGCGATGCCCGTGTGGAAGAAAAACTCGACGCGATTCGCGCCGCCCTGCCGAAGACGACGTTCGGACTCGATAATCAGCCGGCCCAAGTCGATGACTTTGCCTTGGCCGGTATTCAACGCAAAGAGGATATCCGCGACCGCTTTGTGCCCAACTTTTTCTTCGGTTGCGAGGCGGACGATGCCATGAACCCGGTCGCATTCAACGCCAAGCTCAATCCCTTCGGGGCTCGGCTCGGCGCCATGCTGAGTTCCGATATCGGGCATTGGGATGTGGCCGACATGCGGGATGTCGTCGAGGAAGCCTACGAGATGGTGGAAAAGGGATTAATGACGGACGAGGACTTCTGTGACTTCACCTTTGGCAATCCGGTCCGGCTGTTTGCCGGTATGAACCCGGATTTTTTCAAAGGTACCGCCATCGAGTCGGAGGTGGCGAAGCGGGTCGCGCCATGAGAGGGTTTTCACCTCACTGTTGCAATGGGCGGGCAGGCTCACTAGACTACACTGCTTAGAATCATGAAGCCCATAGACAGTGAGCCTCAATCAAACCACACAAGATTCGGACACTCGACTCCCGGAACATGCCAGAACGCACGCTTGTGCGCTGATGTCTGTATGCCAATCTTGTGTGGACCGATTGAGAGCGCTGCAAGCTATTGATTTAATAGTTGAGCGGACCGCCTCCTGTCCTGGAGCGGATACGAAAGCATATGACGACTCTGGCGCGACACCTCAACAAGCGGTTTGGTTACACCTGCCAGACATGGTTGGCAATAGATATAGCCAATAGGCATTTTTTCGGTGAACATCGGGTATGGTTCGCTACCACCAGAAATCCCCGGCATAACGGTTCCTCGTCCAACCCGATGGCCCTTTATCAAGAGTTGGATGACATTGTTGACACCAATGACCACAACCACAGTCGTATAGAACAATTACGTAGAAGGATGGCGAACTGGATAGCAGGCTCAAATCTATTACCAAGAGACATAGCAGATCTCCAGGATGAGATTAGGCTAGCGCCAGTTGCTTCGTTCCGGCCACAATTATGGCGTATCGAGTTGATGAACATCCACATATTAAGACTGATCAACCTAGGACAATTCCCTGATGAGTACCAAATCCGGGACCTGAGACGGCCCGAATTCGAGGTGATCGTAGCATGAACCCTGAAGAGATCCATCTCCTTGGTCTCATTGGCTTAAGAGCCCTCGCCGAGTTTGATCCAGCTGAATATAGACGTAGTACAGACTTGTCAATGGGGGACTTGGAGAGCAAAATCGAGTCGATTCTGCGTGAGAAGAGTATCGTGCACTCTGAATGTCAGGAACTATACGATAAACTCATGGAGGCGAGAAGAATAGTTGAGACGCCTCTTGAGCTGACATTCTTGCTTCAGCAAATCTACGCCTCTACTTTAAGTAGAGTCCAATATCTCGCCCTACAATGGAATAGACAGCGCACGACCGAAAGAAGGGCGAACGATATGCAAGAACTTGCGGTCTCCGATATTGGACCTGGGCTAGAATATGGCGACAGCGAAAAGGACGAATTAGTTAGACTAAGCGCCATGCAGCTGTTGAAACACCTCCGTGAATACTCGCACACGTTTCGGCGGCGTCTAGGGGATATTGAGGTTGACTGCATTCTGGAGCCACATTCCCCGAGGCTGCCACTCGTATTAATAGAGTTGTTCCTCAATAGCATAAGATCAGGTTCCCTAGCCCAGCCCAGATGCCCACCGAATCATCCTCAA
>CBCXVS010000159.1:0-9037 GCA_965178525.1 uncultured bacterium
GTCCCCCCCCCCCCCCCCCCCACGAGCTTGCTGGCGTAAACCGAGAACGATGCCGCTAGGCCTCATGAGCCGACAGGCTTTCCACTGTAGACGGCCCCATGGGCGTGTGCAGCATCCAGTACAATGAGAGCTCCCTTACTTTCAATGTCTTCGATCGTATCCTTGAAGTCAGCAGGAAGCCATCCTCCGATGGCGACGATGCATACCACATCGTTCCGTTCCAGTTTGGGCACCACCTGAGATAAGTCGATGAGCATATCCGGATTCACATCGACGATTTCGAGTTGGAGGCCGAGCATGATCACCGGGTTCACGGTTGCTAAATGGGTATTCGCCGGAACGAAAACGCGCTTGACCCCATAGTTCTGCTTCAAAGCGGAAAGAATCATGGTCAACGCATCTCCGCCACTCGAGCACGTGATCCCATATCTGACACCCGTCATGTGCGCAAACTCGGTCTCAAGGGTTTCATTCCACCCGCCGGTGGTCAGTTGGCACGTTTCCAGGACTTTGCGGTATTCCTCAACCATCAGGTCAATATCGAACAAGTGTGGACCTTGATTTCTAATACGCATAGGTCTTTACCATGTGGTTTATACACCGAGTGAGGGGTTGTGGGTTGATACTTCAACAATATGATCTTGCGGCGGAAACATGAATAAGGGTTCCGATCCTGGCTCCGTGTAAAAAGGAAGACGCCCGAAAATGATCACGCCTTCTCCTCCCAAAACCGATCCAGTCGGAACATCAACAGGATAATAACCTGCGAAGATCACTGTAACATGGTCTCGAATCGTGATGTGCTGACCGAAGACTACTGAAGCGGCGCTTTCGTGTAAAGGTCCCGTGAAATACACCTTTACTCGGTCACAGAGGCAAACGTCTTCCCCTGCCTGTATATCACCTGCCAAGGGACTGAGCTCTACAGTGATCGTATCATCGATCTTGAAGCCTTTCGTTTGCAAAACCGCTCTGCCCTTTTGGGACAGAACCTTGCCGACATTGAGCAAAGGCTGCCGGGGTTTTGCCGGGGAGCAGCTCTGCTGCCGGCAACAGGACGCCGCTCAGCGTGTCGGCCTCTATCGCTACGTCCGTTAAACTCAGCACTACCTTGTTGACGGCGAGGGTCCGGCCATCGAGTCCCCTTTCACGCTTGTTCCAGTGTATTTCCGGTCGGAAGAGCCCTTCCTTGACGATTGCTGCGCCAAGCTCCAAATCAAACGCCATCAGCCCTGAATAGTCAGGAATTGTGTTTTTCGACTCTTGGCTGAGTTGCAGTAGTCGATCGAACGCCGGCGTCCGGTCGGCGAAGTCCACGATCTCGAATCCCTTCTGCTTTTTCGGGGTTGTCCATTTGCAGACCACGCCTAACTGAAAACCAGGGGGATAGTCATATGCGGCCAATGAGACTTGGGTTCGTTTTCGTCTCTTAGCGCCCAATACGGCAAGCAAAACTTTCGGGGAACTGGGCATATCGGTTTGCAAATAACACAGGGTGTCGATGTGCGGGTGGACGACATGAAAGTGGTCAATAAGAGAACAATCGCTGGTTTTTCCCTGAAGGGGCGTAAATTCCGGCTCTCCCAAAGCCCGCAGCGAGCCGCCCGGTCCCCCGGAGCCCACCACGAGATGTTCTGCACCATCGAGCAGCAACGAGCCATCGTTTGCGATGGCAGGCAATCCGAAGCTTTCCTTCTTCAGATAGATCAATAGACCATCAGCTTTGCGCCACCGCTCAGCGATCTCACGGATTCGGAATTCGGCTTTATTATCGTAACTTAAGACTACAGGCACTTGACTTCCGCTTTGCCGAGCAACCGCGAGGATGGATTGCAACAGTAATTCGGTAGTGGCGTATTTTGACACCGGTCCTAATGGAGCCGTCGCCTTGCTGAAGTGATCAAAGTCTGACGGGTGAAGGTCTCCTAATCCTAAGTCAGTCCACCTCGCCTCCTCATCGCGCAAGGCTTCGAGCCTGCTGCCGGCCCCGGCAGCCATCAACACAAAGGCTGTTCGCTGCACCTGAGCCAGGCCAGTTTCGCGCAGACCAGGGGATGCCCAGTCAATCAGCTCCTTTTCCGGGATGAGACTGTGGGTGCGATGGCTGAGATAGGCACGGGAGCGGTCGCTAAAAGCAGGTAAAAGAGCGCCGCTCGGACGGATTTCATCGAGCAGCCTAACTAGGCTGAGTTTGCGCATCACCCGCTCTTCCTGATCGACAGGGATTCCTTGCTCAGCCGCTGATTTCATTTCCTGGAGCTGAGAAAACAGGAGCCTTACTTGTGCGATGCTTTGGTGATCATGCTTCATTGCCTTATCTACTTGGATAGGATTTTTGTATAATATTTCAATACATGCTCAACCCAGGCATTTTCTTTGCCAAATTCCATAAACTCCATTCTCGCTTTCATCTTTTTATTTTTGTTATCATTTTCATCTCCAATATGATATTCGCCAAACCATTCCTGGCTGTTTTGCTTATTCCGAAAATTTAACAAGCTGCATGTATACGCCATATCTTCCTCTCTCAAAGCCGCCTGTTGTTTTAGAGACAACCAATGGTTGGGCTCCTGGATAATCAGAAAAGGTTTTCTGACATTGACAAACTCAATACTGGATACGCCACCTCTTGTCATACCAAAATCTGCGATCGCAAAATACGGCAGCAAACTACCTGGGTCGGCAATAGATTTTGGTTCGTCTCCATGAACGGCCATCCGCAGTTGCTCGTCCTGAGAATAAATGAGCACATACCCTCCATCCCTTTGAATCGAGCCTGCTACAGCAGTATTTAATGCCCCCCATACGCCTCTTGAACCAGCACTCATCACAATAATAGGGTTGTTCCCCAATAGTTAATGAGGTAGGCTATCCTCCCCCAAACGATGGAGGGAGCCCAGCCAGGTCATTGGTTATCCGAGATGATCGTCAGATGAAAGCCTTAACCGGTGTGTCTCAGACGCAATTTGACTTCTTGCTGCCCGCCTTCAGCCACGTCTATCAACAGGCTCAGCAAAAACGCTATGAGGAGGGTGTCCAAGCTGGCAAACGCAGCCGAAAGCCGGGTGCAGGTATCAAAGGCAAATTACCCACTCTGTCAGACAAACTCCTGTTCGTTCTATATTATTACAAGACGTATCCGACGTTTGATGTTCTTGGTGCACAATTTGGTATGGTACGTTCGAAAGCGAATGAAAATCTCCATAAGCTCTCTCCCATCCTGTATGACACGTTAGTGCAGTTAGACCTCATGCCTTATCGAGAGTTGAAGACCCCAGAGTCGTTGAGGGAGGCGTTGTCAGGTGTGGATCAACTGATTATTGATGCGACTGAAAGAAGCTATCGCCGGTCACAAGATGAGACGACCCAACGTGAACACTATAGTGGTAAAAAAAAGCCATACGCTGAAAAATACAGTGATGTCGATGCCGGATAAATGGATCGTCTTTCTGGGCCGTACGTTTAGTGGTCACAACCATGATTACAGCATGTTAAAACAAGAGTTCCCACCGGACTTAGACCGGTTTAGTGACGTAGAAGTTTGGGTGCACCTGGGTTATCAGGGGATTCAGTCGGACTACAAAGGCGAAATGCTTGAGATTCCACACAAGAAACCCCGGAAGAGCAAGACGAATCCGACTCCAGAATTGACGGCGGAGCAGCAGGCGGCGAATTATGCCGTGAGTCAAGTTCGCATCTTGATCGAACATGCCATCGGCGGTATGAAGCGTTTCAACATTTTGGTGCAGCGTTTCCGCAACCGCAAAGATCACTTTGAGGATGATTCGGTGGGCATCTGGGCTGGGCTAGGGAACCTGATCTTATGCTATTGAGGAACAACTCTAATTTTCTGACCGTTCTCGCGGTAGTTATCCAACATACGCCTTTCAGCATCCGGTATCTGAGACTTTAACTCTTCCTCCGAAAGTCTTTGTCCAAAGAGACCCGGCAAGTAATGCACTGGTATGTGAGCTGCGGCGTAATAATCGATATACTCTCGTGGAGCAAGGAGTGGTAAAAACCAGGCTTCACTGCAACATCTCTCGAATTCCGCCAGACTGCGAATGACCTTAGATGCTTCTTCATCGAATTCTCCTGATAATTCTAGTGATTTTTGAAGAACCATGCTCCACACTTGATCTCCGACCGTAATGGCAGGTACTTCGGGAGAGCGATCACTGATCCACTTATTTAGAAAAGGCACGCCCATCTCGATAGTCAATATGATTTGCTCATTGGGGAACTTGATTTCATTACCCTCCCAAAACTCAAAACGTCTCTCTGCCTCTTTTAATAGATTGCTGGTTTTTCCCGGATCAAGCTGGCCGTCGGGGGTTGTCTCGAGGTGGATCAAATGGTCTACCTTGATCCAGACCCCCGCCTTGGCGGAGCAGGCAGCACCGGCACCTCGAGTGTCACGACCGAACCGGTCCACCCGTAGACGGTGAGTTGGTCTTCGGCGACAACTAGCTCTAAGATATCGCCGGCAGGGCCATGGGCTTTGATATCAACCGTCGTGTCCGGGGCGATGGCGTGCTCTTCGGCCCAAGGCTCGATGTGGCAGTTCAAGAGCCCAGACTGGGCGTTGCCGACCCTCAGGGTGTAGTCTTGGGTTGCGCTGTCGCGCACGTCCTGCGCTAAAGTGGTGTCTGCCTGCCCCAGCGTCACGACCGACCCAGGCCACCCGTAGACGGTGAGTTGGTCCTCGGCGACAACCAGCTCTAAGGTATTGCCGGCAGGGCCGCGGGCCACGAGGACTATTGTCGTGTCCCGAGCTATAGAGTACTGCTCGGCCTAAGGTTCAATGTGGCAGCTTACGGTCCGAGGCTGGGCGTTGCCCACTCGCAAGGTAATTGTGTGGTCTTGGTTGTCCGTCTCGAACGACATGACGGCCTCCTCCCGGTAGGAGATGAACGGCTGTTTGCATCAAATCCGCGCGACCGGCAGCGCTGGGATTCTCGGGCTTCCGTTGCATCCAGTAGTGATAAAAATCGTACCCCCCCTGGGCGATCTCCAGCGTCACACCGTTCTGCACAAGCTCTGCTTGTGTCAGCGTCCTTTGGCGTGCCCGAGCTGCTGCGTGACCGCTTCCCCATCGCATGACCCGCTCGCCAAATTCCCGTAGCGTCATCCCGCCTGGCGTCGGTGGGACCGGCGGTTTCTCTTCTGCCATGGTTAACCTCCGCTTTCGCCCAGCACGGATCGGATGAGTGTCCGAGAACCAACGGCACCTTCTCTAAACAGAACTTCCACCGCTGCAGTACCATGGGAAAATCCGCGTTCCGCAAAATTAGGGTCGTACACCGGCTTTTGATATTGGATGCTAATACCCGAGGAAAAGATTATTTCCTCATACGTCTTCCCATCGCTAGATGACCGTGCTAAATAGTGGTTACTAATTTTTTTGTCCATTTATTTTCTTGACTTTAAGACTCCTTAAACGCAGTTTTTGTCGGAGTGTTTTGGCTCGGTCTGAGAGCTGTTGTTGGCTCACCCGCACCAGAGCGGCACCGTTGTGGGCCATCACGGTCATCCCAAGTTGGACCTGTGCTCCCTGGGGGCCACGGTAGCGCAGCCGACCCGCGCCTCGGCTCAGTAAGGCGGCAATATGACTTTCGACCACCGGACGGCTATGGCCACAGGCGCTGGCCAGTTCCACCTGATGAGCCGTCCGCTTGAAGAGGTCTGAGAGCGTCAATCCGCTCCATCTTCCGCCGATACTCGTCCAGAACGTCTCTTGCCAGATTCTCCCTCGCCAGCGTGATTGGAGGAAGCGAGGCCGCCAAATTGAGGAGAACCTCGGACAATTTCTCACTCACTACAAAAATATTCGCTGGAATAGAACTGGTTCGAGGGCTTTGTTTTAGGATCTGCATGGCTGCTACGGTCTTCATGTCGAAGGACAGGTCATAGAGATACAATGGCAGGGCCTAATTCCGGGTATGCAGTCGATGATGCTTCCTATCCGGATATACGGTAGCAGATGAGCAGCTCTTGTAAAGCGTCGCGTTGCGCCTGCTAACGCGTCATCGGCTTGCGTCGCTTGTTGACAAAAGCGGCCGCGCAACTCTCTGAGCAGGACCCCCGCACAACAAGCTCTGCCGCTAGTGGAATATGCATATCGTGTGTGGCGCCCTGTCGTAAGCGAGCCACTAAGAGCTCTGTGGCCTTCGTGCCGATGGTACGCGTTGGTTGGCGAACGACGGTTAACGGAGGATCCAGCACCTCAGCCCAGTTGGGGTCGTCAAACCCAACGACGGCCAGTTCCTGGGGGCATCGCTTCTGAGCCTCTTTAAGCGCGAGGAGTGCCCCGAGTGTCATCAGGTTGTTCGTCGTGAACACGGCGGTAGGCGGGTCAGCTAATTCCAACAGCTCGTGGGTGCTGATGCGACCGCCTTCCACTCGCGGGTCACTTACTTTGATCAGCCGCTCATCAGCTTCGAGGGCGTATTTTGCTAAGGTGCGGTGGTAGCCAGCCAGACGCTCGCTAGAGGTCGAGAGCTTCGAGAGGCCCGTCACAGTGCCAATGCGCGTATGACCGTCCTCTATGAGGTGACTTACAGCCTGCTCCGCCGCGTCCGTATTGTTGATCCCAACAAGCGGACCGGTGAGACCAAGCGGACTCCTGTCCACGAACACCATCGGAATGCCTCGTCGATGCAGGGCAAGTAGCACGGTAGAATCCGTAGCCGTCGGGACGATAATGAGCCCATCGACGCGTTTCGAAGAGAGGATACGTAGGTAATTGTCCTGCCTACGCGGATCTTCATCCGAGCTCCCCTGGATAACACTGTAGCCGTGGTCATGGGCGGTGTCCTCAATGCCTCGGACGATTTCGCTATAGAACGGATTACTGATATCTGTGACGATGACCCCGATGGTCAAGGACTCTTTGCGTCGCAGACTTTGTGCGACCGCATCTGGCTGGTAGCCTACCTCCTCCATGGCCGCCCGCACTTTCTGCATGGTTGGTAGACTGACGGCCCGAGTGCCATTGACAACGTGGGACACAGTTGTCGGCGAGACGCCTGCCTTCTCTGCGACATCCTTCATGCGAACCATGTCACTGCACCTCACACCTTGCGATGTGGCTTACCTCACAGCCTTCAAAACAGAGATTGGCAGTAAAATTGCGCAAAGGCGCAAACGATTAGCAACACTATAACGAACCCCAGAATCTGTCAAGTATTATCGTTAACGGATATCTCTGGGGGCAGGCTTGAATAGGTGAACGAATACCGCCACCGAGGGCAATGTCAACCGCAAGACTTGACCCCATTCCTGTTCGGGCGTGGGGCTGCTGAGGAGCGCTAGGGGGTACGATCCCCTTCCGCCTGGGGGCTCAAGGGCGTTTGAAGGGGTTGCATGCCCAAGGCGCTGGCGTTAGAATGCCTTTTGAATTTCTTATTCCCTTAGATTTAAATTCCCTTCGAAGGCCACTGGAGGCGCCTCTAGAGCCAGGGAACCCGTATCATGGCAGAATTCTTTAACGTCCTCGCTCCCGACCGTGCCCTACGCACGCTGCTCGACTGCCTGCCGGGACGGTTGGCGACGGAAACCGTGCCCACACCTCAGGCGCTGGGGCGCATCACCGCCGACGCCATTGTCGCTCCAGAGGCGTTGCCGGCGTTTATTCGCTCCACGATGGACGGCTATGCCGTGCGCGCCAGCGATACATTTGGCGCCTCGGAGAGCCTGCCTGCCTATCTGGAAGTGGCCGGTGAGGTGCCGATGGGACAGGCCCCTGACATCACGCTCGCGGCGGGTCAGGCCGCACTGGCCTATACTGGCGGTATGCTCGCCAAGCGTGCAGATGCCGTGGTGATGGTGGAGAATACGCAGCAGATCGATGCGACCTCTATTGAGGTCTTTCGTCCCGTCGCGCCGGGTGAGAATGTGGTGCAGGTCGGCGAGGATGTACAGTGCGGCGAGCCCATCTTGCCAGAGGGCAGTCGGCTCCGGCCTCAGGACATCGGTGGCCTGGTGGCGCTCGGGATTACCCAGGTGACCGTGTGCCGCTGTCCCGCGGTGGCCATTGTGTCAACGGGGGATGAGATCGTGGCGCCCGAGGTGACGCCGGGTCCGGGACAGATTCGCGACATTAACACCTACACCATTGCCGCTATGGTGCGGCAGGCCGGTGGCGTACCGGTGTCCCTGGGTGTGATTCGGGACGACTACGAGGCGCAGCGCCAGGCTGCGGTCCATGGCCTGTCTCAGGCCGACATGATCATCTTTTCTGCCGGCAGTTCGGTCAGTAGCCGCGACATGACCGTGCAGGTCTTAGACAGCCTGGGTCCGCCAGGGGTGCTGGTGCATGGCATTGCGCACCGGCCTGGCAAACCGACCATCATGGCGCTGGTAGACGGCAAACCCGCCTTTGGATTGCCGGGCAATCCGGTGTCCGCCATGATCGTGTTCCGCCTCCTGGTATGGCCAACGCTCTACGCCCTCGCCGGTTGTATGCCGCCGCCGCCGCCGATGGCGCGGGCGCGTCTGACCCGGAACATCCCTTCGATAACGGGACGTGAGGACCACGTCCAAGTCCGGCTATTCTCGGTCGATGGCATGCTGCAGGCCGAGCCGATCTTCGGTAAGTCGAATCTCATCTATACGCTGATTCGGGCCGCCGGCGTGGTAGTGGTGCCGCTAGATAAAGGCGGCCTATACGCGGGCGAAGAGGTGCCGGTGCAGCTCTATGATTGAGTGCTGCACACTGCCATGCAGGGCAGGGTGTGTGGTTGTGGGGTGGCAACCTGCGGCAACGTTTTTGCTGTACTGGAACCCTCTCGTTCATGGTGAAATAGAACTCTGAGGGGGGCATGCATACCCATACTCGACAGTACTACCTCAGCGATATTCCGCTTTCCGAGGCTCTTGACAGATTTCATATTGCCTTGGCACAGGCGGGAGCCCTGGCGCCGGCACCGGCCGAAACGCTGCCGCTCGCCCAGGCCAGCGGCCGCATTACCGCCGCGCCGGTGTGGGCGGCGCAGTCTGCGCCCCACTACGATGCCGCCGCCATGGACGGCGTCGC
>CBCXVS010000159.1:9047-17408 GCA_965178525.1 uncultured bacterium
CGAAACCATTGGAGCGACGGAGACGTCTCCGCTGCACCTGACGGTGGGCGAGCAGGCCATATGGGTCGATACGGGAGACGCGATGCCAGCCGGTTTTAATGCCGTGATTATGATCGAAGTCGTGCATCAGGTGGACGAAGGCAGCATCGAAATTCAGTCTCCGGTCGCTCCCTACCAGCACGTGCGCCCGCTCGGCGAAGACATCGTGGCCACGGAGCTCGTGTTGCCGCAAAGCCACCCGCTCAGGCCGCAGGATCTGGCCGCCTGTGCGGCGGCTGGGCTCACCACGATCGCGGTACGGAAACCGCCGCACGTTGCGGTCATCCCCACGGGGACGGAACTCGTCCCTGTGGGGACGGTGCCCAAGCCAGGCGACATCATCGAGTTTAACTCCCTGATGCTTGGCGCCATGATTGAGGATTGGGGCGGCCGGGCAACACGCTGGTCCTCGGTACCGGACAACTTCGAGTACCTGAAGCGCACGATTCGGGAAGCGCTGGGCGTGTCAGATATCGTGGTGATCAATGCCGGTTCCTCGGCTGGTTCCGAAGATTATACCGCCAGAGCCGTTGCCGACCTCGGCCAACTGGTGGTGCACGGTGTGGCCGTGCGACCCGGGCATCCCGTGGTGCTCGGCGTGGTGGACCACAAGCCCGTCGTTGGCATCCCGGGGTATCCCGTCTCCGCCGCACTAACCTGTGAGCTGTTTATCAAGCCGCTGATCGAACAGCGATTAGGTATCCCGCCGCAGATGCGTCCCAAGATATCCGCGTCTATCAGCCGGAAGGTGTTGTCACCGATAGGGGAAGACGAATATCTGCGCGTCAGACTCGGTCGCGTGGGCGCCAAGATGGTGGCCACGCCAGTGCAGCGCGGCGCTGGCATCATCATGTCGCTGGTGCGCGCTGATGGTATCGTGACCATTCCGCGCTTCTCTGAAGGCCTCGATGCCGGTCAGGACGTGGTGGTCGAATTGCTCCGTTCGCCCGAGAGCCTGGAGGGGATAATCGTGGTGACCGGGAGCCACGATCCGGCTCTGGATCTCTTGGCCTCCGAACTGCGCCGTGTCAGTCCTCACCTAACACTCGCGTCCTCGAATGTGGGTAGTCTGGGTGGGCTGCTAGCGCTACAACGCGGCGAGGCGCATCTGGCGGGTTCCCACCTCCTCGACGAGAGCAGCGGCGAATATAATCTCCCCTTTATTCGCCGCTATGTGCCGGGGCAGGCGCTGGTGGTGGTCAACCTCGTGCGTCGCCTTCAGGGTTTTATTGTGCCGTCCGGCAATCCCAACGGGCTCACGACGCTCGCCGACCTGGTGCGCCCCGGCATCACCTTCGTCAATCGGCAGCGCGGCTCCGGCACTCGCGTGTTACTGGACTACTTGCTCCGAGAGCAAGGGCTTGCTCCGGCGCAGATTGCCGGATACGAACGCGAAGAGTTCACGCACCTAGCCGTGGCCGCGGCCGTCGCCAGCGGGCGTGCCGATGTCGGTCTTGGGGTCTTATCGGCCGCGCGGGCACTTGGCATGGACTTTGTGCCGCTCTGCGACGAGCAGTATGACTTGGTGATTCCGCAAGCGTACTATGCCAGCGATCTGCTGCGGCCTTTGTTCGACCTCATCCGTAGTGCGGACTGCAAGCACAAGGTGGAGGCGCTGGGCGGGTATGATGTGACAAGTATGGGAGAGGTCATTGCCGAAGTGCCAGCCTCCTAGGTAGGTGAACATAAATTCTAGCACCAGCTTGCCCCCTCCCCCACCAGGGGGAGGGGACCAAAACTTCTCCAGGTACTTAGAACTCGCTGCTCCAGAGCATACCGTGATAAGCTAAGAGGATCACATAGACCGCCGCCATACTGTACAGTCCGCGTAGACCCAAACGAAAATTTTGATGGATGGCAAGCAGGACAACGCCAGCAATCGTCAGAAGCATTTTGAGGCCGACGAAGATAGCCGGGCCGAGGTGAATCGTCAGGGCCATAATGGGATTGGCTTCACTGCCGCCCCGCTCGATGTAGAGTAATGTCAAGAGCGCATCGAGTATCGAGCATGCCGTAATGACACACACCAGTATCGTCACCTGCCGGGCCGGGCGATCCACATACGTATCCTCACCTTCTCCAATCCGCCGGGCGCCTTGCCGCCGGCCGTAGAAACGAAGACTGCCCCAGAAGGTGGCGCGTTTGCGCCGATCCGTGCGTTGGCGTTGTTCGTCCGTATGGCTGGTTTGCTTGCATGCCATTCCGTATGCTCCTCAGAGGAAGGGGGGCCCGTCCGGGGGGAGCGTCATCGCTCGCTGAGGTGGGTGGTGATTGCTGTTTGAGGGTATGCTTGAAGCCATACGCATGGCTGTGTGACTCCATGCTCGCCATCGGTGTGTATGCGAAGATGTCGTGCTGTCATGTGCTTAGGAGATATATCGGTGCGTGGCCGGAGAAACTTAAAGCGGGGTGCCCCGTATCGCCATGGCCAGGGCGTGTGTGGCTGCGTACCGAAACAAAATCAAATTGATATCTTTCCTCTGGAGAACGGTATCCAGGTCATGCTGTCCAGGTCCTTAATGGGGTTCGGTCGTGGAGGGCGGTTTCCCCGTCACCTCGACAAAAACACGTACGAAGCGGGTGCCGTCCTGCATGGCGACCTCGTTCGTCAAGCGCAGAGCGGCTTCTTGGAGAAACGCTTGTGAAAAGTCGAAGGCGCCCAGGGTGACATAGCTTTCGCGCGCTTTGGTCGTGACGCCGCGCAAGACCCAGGCATACCCATAGACGCGGTCGTCACCCATGAGACCACATGAGGCCAGAGGCGCCAGAGCCAGGTAGTACTGGGACGGGCGTTGGCGCGGATCGGGATAATGTTTCCGGACCAGGTGCTCCAAAATTTGCGTGCCGTGACGCAGTGCCTGCGTTTTGGCTCGTGTTACCGGACCCCACATGCGGATCGCGAGACCCGGCCCCGGAGAAGGTTGGCGGTAAACGACTTCGTCGGGCAGCTCAAGATAAGCAGCCAGTTGCCGGATTTCGAATTTGAACAGTCCCGCAATCGGTTCGACCACACTCACATCGAGTTGCGCCGGGAGGCCGCCGACATTGTGGTGCGCCTTGAGATGGGTGCTCGATTCGATAATATCGGCGTAATTGGTGCCCTGTACCAGCGCCACAGGCGTGCGGCCTTGCTGCCGGGCATGGCGGACGAATGCGTCGATGAAACAGGCGCCCATCGTGCGCCGCACCTGATCATAGTATTGACCTTCTCCCGCCGGATCCGGCCCTGTATAGGATAGGGCTTCGAGGTGTTCGATGAAGACATCACCCACGTCCAAATACGAAATGCCCTCGGTCCCGAAATAGCTCCGGACTTCCTCTAGCTCTCCCTCCCGCACAAAGCCGGTATCCACAAACGTGGCGTGCAAGCGGGAGCCGTAGGCACGCTGGGCCAGTTTGAAAGCAACGGACGAGTCGACCCCGCCGGAAAGCCCCAACTCGACATCGCCCGTTGGCACCGCCTGCTGTAACCAGGCGACACATCGCTCGACGTACAGCGGCAGATCATAGGTGTAATCAGGCGTGCAGCCGGCGAGATCGAAGGCCACATAGGCGAGTAACGCATCGCCGTTGTCGCTATGGTCCATTTCCGGATGAAACATCACCGCGTAGACACCATCCGCGCCCACTAGGGCATGGCGACAATGGGCCGTACTGGCCATAACCTGCCACCCGCGCGGTAACGCGACGATTTCGTCATTGTGATTCATCACGGCGGTGCCGCCCGCATATGTCCCAAATGGAGCGGTAACCCGCACCTCTACTTCCCCGAACTCCGGCGTCTTAGCCTGGGCAACAGCCCCGCCGAGCTTCACCGCGAGCAATTGAGCGCCATAGCAAATACCCAGGATGACACTCTGCTGCCGCAGCGTCGCGAGGTCGTCATCCGTTATGCTAGGGGCCGTCGGATTGAAGACGTTATCATCCCCACCCGAGAGAATCACCAGCTTGGGACCATTCGGCATGGCCAGGGCGTCAGGAAGTTCCGCTGCGTCAACGACCCGGCTCTGAAGACCGATCTGACGCAGTTGTTGCGCAATCATCGGCGTCGATTTGGAACCATAATGCACGATAAGCACCTGCGCATCGTCCGCACTACCCCAAGGAAACCGCTGGATCTGTACCTCCTGAATCATATCTTTCCTTTAGCTCTCAGCTCTCAGCTCTTCATTTTTTCATTCCGCATTCCGCATTCGTCAGTCTGTCGTGGCCAAGGGGGAGCCGCGTGTCACCTTCTTGCTGGTGTTACGTGGGAAACGCTTCAGGACTGGTATCAATTTCGAGTATATTGTCGTCAATCAATGCCTGAATCTCATCGTCTGACATGCCCAGAATCTCTTTGCACACCTGCACGGTATGCTGCCCCATATTCGGTGCCGGCCAGTGGAATTCCGCTTCGGCTTTCGACAAGCGGAACTCGGAGCGCTGCACCGGATGCCGACCCACACCGGGATGATCCATATACACGAAATGCCCCCGGTGGGCCAACTGCGGATCTTCGATCACATCCTTGTTCTTCAGCGCCACGCCTGCCGGTACCCCGGCGTTTTGCAGGGTCTGCATGAGTTCGAAAGCATCCTGCCCCTGGGTCCACGCCCCCAGGAATGCGTCTAGCTCATCCTCATGCGCTTTGCGGCGGCTCATGGTGGCAAAACGTTCCTTCTGCGCCCAGGCCGGATGCCCCATCACCTGGCACAACGCGTGCCATTCCGCTTCCGTCATACACACGATCGTACACCAGTAATCCTCGCCCTGACAAGGATACGCCCCATGCGGCGCCACCGCGGGATGGCGATTTCCCACCCGTTGCTGCTCATGGCCATTATTGGCCATTTCCATGATAGGCGGGGCCATAAAGTGCAACGCCGCTTCGAGCTGTGAGATATCGATATGCTGCCCTTTGCCCGTGCGCCGACGATAATCGAGCGCTGCCAGGAGAGTGGGCAGGGCAAACTTGGGCACGACAAAATCGGTATAGGCGCCGTATGGCGTGCTCGGCGCCCGATCCGGCCAGCCCGTGAGACCCGTCATGCCACTCAGAGAAGACAGCACCGGCCCGAAACCCGGCTGCCGCGAATACGGACCCCCGCGGCCGAGCATCGAGGCGCTCATCATAATGATATCCGGTTTAATGGCCCGGATACTCTCGTAATCCAAGCCCCACTTTTCCACTGTCCCCGGCGTAAAATTCTCCGTCACCACGTCAGCCCAGGGGATAAATCGCTTGACGATATCGACGGCCTTGGGATGCGACATATTGAGGCCAAAACCGTATTTATTGACATTATAATTGGCGTAATACGCACTCCGATTCAAGCCGCGTTCCCCGCCCCCAAACGGCGGCGCCGTCCGCAACACCTCCGGCCGCCCTTGTGATTCGATCCGCACGATCGTGGCCCCGTACTCCGCCAAGTAGCTCGTCGTCATCGGCCCGATGACCACCCAGAAAAAATCCAGTATCTTCAGCCCTTCCAGCAGTCGCATCACCCCTCCCCCAAAAGAACTCTCAGCTCTTAATTCTTTTATTCCGCATTCCGCATTCCGCATTCCGCATTCAAATCGTTCCTGCTTCCCGGAGTTGGAGCAGCTCCTCGTGCGTCACGCCGAGTTCATCGCGATAGACGTCCATATTGTGCTCCCCCACCTTGGGCGGAAGCCGGTGCATCTGCAAGGGCGTCTCACTCGCCTCAACAAAAGGACCCAGGAAGGTCACGGGGCGGTCGACGTCAGGATGCGTCACCTCTTGATAATATTGCCGCGCTTCCAGTTGCGCATTGTTCACGATATCCTGAGGGGTCGCGACCGGGAAGAGCAAAATACGCCGCTCGATAGCCCCATCGAAAAGCTCCTGTTTCGTCAGGCTCTTGATAAAATTTTCGATAGGCGGGACCATGCGCTCCAGCATCTCCGGCGTGATAGTGCCATACCCGAGTTGCGTAAAATCGACGCTTTCGAGGTACTCATCCGGCATGCCTTTTTCAGCCATCCAACGCACCATATTGTTCACGCCACGTCCCGAACCGGCGCCACCGGAGAATTGAAAATTGACATGCCCATCTTGACAAGGCCAGGTCAGACGCATGAAAGTCGACCCACCCGTCTGGCGATACGCGCCCTGCCGCTGAATGATCGCGCCTTCAAGCGCATAACTCTGCGGCGCATTGGCCATAGCCCGCGTCATCGATTCCTGACAGGAGACATCCACATGCTGGCCTTCCCCCGTGAGGACACGCTGCATGTGCGCCATCATGGCGCCACCCGCGCCCGCACCGGCGCCATGCAAATAAAAATGCGGAAAACCCACCCGCACCGGTGCCATGTCTGGCTCCCCGGTGACGTACATGAAACCCGTCAGGGCCACACCCACCAGGTCCGGCGCTTTGTAATGGGCATAGGGACCCTCTTGCCCAAACGGCGTGACCGAGACCATGATCAGCGCCGGATTGATGGCGGCGAGATCCGCATAACCCAAGCCCAGTGCCGACAGCTCGCCCGGGGCGCCCGATTCGATGAGGAAGTCAACCGACGCCACCAGACGCTTCAGCAACGCCTGGCCGTCAGGCGTGGTGATATCAAGGGTGATACTGCGCTTGTTGGCGGTATAGGACCACCAGAAGAGGCTGCGTTCCGGGTGCATCTCATCCTTATAAAACGGCCCCAGGCGCCGGGCCGGATGACCGTCAGGGGGTTCGATCTGGATGACATCAGCGCCAAGATCGGCAAGAATTTTCCCACTGAGTAAACACCATTCATGGGTGAGATCCAAGACGCGATAGGGGCTCAGCATCCCTTCGCCGTTCGCCAACTCCATACCTCTTCTCCAGGTTATTGGGCGCGCTGACGCAGGTAATGATCCGCCAGAACCAGGGCGACCATCGCCTCCACCATGGGCACGGCGCGCGGCAATATACAGGGATCGTGCCGGCCCTTCGCCGCCAAGGTGGTCGGCTCCCCTTGGTCGGTGACCGTCTCTTGGGTTTTGTTGATGGTGGCCGTCGGTTTAAAGGCGACACGGAGAATGATCGGTTCACCGATCGAAATTCCGCCCTGTATGCCGCCGGAGTTATTCGTCCGGGTGTGAACCTGCCCATCGCGCATTTCATACGGATCGTTATGTTCGCTACCGGTCAGCGTTGTGCCCGCAAACCCTGAGCCAATTTCAAACCCTTTCGACGCCGGCAGAGACATGACGGCTTTAGCCAGATCGGCCTCCAGCTTGTCAAACACCGGTTCGCCCAACCCCACCAGCACCTGCCGGGCCACCAGCTCGACCACGCCCCCGAGCGAATCCCCCTGCCGCCGGGCCCAATCAATCTGCGCAATCATCTCCTCGGCGCAGTCAGCGTCCGGGCAGCGCACGATGTTCGCCTCGACTTGGTCCTGCGTCACCGTGGCCGGATCGATATCGGCATAGAGTTTATGAATCTGTTTGACATAGCCGACCATCTCGGTGCCACATTGTTCCCGCAATAGCTTTTTGGCAATGGCGCCCGCCGCCACCCGCCCAATGGTTTCGCGCGCGCTGGCGCGGCCACCCCCCTGCCAATTGCGAATGCCGTACTTGGCATCGTAGGCATAATCCGCATGAGATGGCCGGTAGATATGGCGAAACGGGGCATAGTGCTCGGGCTTCGCATCGGTGTTCTGTACCAGGATCAAGATCGGCGAGCCCAGGGTTTTGCCGTCGAACACCCCGGAGAGAATCTGACACGCATCAGCCTCGCGGCGCTGCGTCGTGACGCGGCTTTGTCCCGGCCGGCGCCGGTCCAGTTCGGCCTGGATATCCGCCTCCGACAGCGCCATCTGGGGCGGACAGCCATCCACCGTGACGCCCACCGCGCCGCCGTGGGATTCACCCCACGTTGTAATGCGAAAGAGATGACCAAATGTGCTACCCATGATGTGATATGCTCCATCATTGTCGCCATGTGGGTTGAGGTGCCAGGGCCAGGATACGCTGGGGGGGCGGATGTGTCAAGCGGGTATGGCCGATGTCATGTGATGTGGTTTGCCGTCCAAGAGGCTGGTATAGGGGCGGGATTTCTAGATGCAGCAAAGCGTCAAGCGCGAGGACAGCTTTATTGTACGCGGGGGAACTGAAATCAACCAACGATTGCCATAGGCTTCTTCTGAGTTCAATCTATGATCGTAAATTCGGTGTTTTTTCCAGGAGATGGCAGTACCATCATCAGGTACGTTGGGGTGAGAGCACCGCAGCCCGGCGTCATCAATGTTCGCATTGGGGAGCGGCTGCGCTCGACCCGATCCATGGGTTCGAATCCAGGGGAATAACATGGTCACGCTACAGTTCAGGCAATTGCA